>JBMYRX010000005.1:0-48371 GCA_049602715.1 Paracoccaceae bacterium
ACCGAGAAAACTTATGGGGCCTAACAGAGGGAGAGATTCGGTAATATTTGACTAGGATTTAACATCTTTGGTTTTTTTATTTTTCTTGCCCTTCAATTTTTCTATTTCTAACCTTAAAACTTCATTTTCTTCTCTAGTCTTAATAGCAATGGCCTTAAATACATCAAACTCTTCTCTAGTAACGAACTCTCTATCCGATAGCCATTTATCTAAAAGTCCCCTAACAGCATTATCAGCTTCAGTTTTTGCACCTTGCGCAACTCCCACAGCATTCGTCAGCACTTTGGATAAGTCGTCTAATAATTTCGTTCTTGTTTGCATAATTACCTCACTCTTAGTGCACTATAAGTGTTTAGAGCGAACAACCACAAGGTTGACTTCGTCGCAGGCTAATAGGTATTAGAAGTATGGTTACTTCTGCTATTAAATTTCCAGACATCTCCCCTGATTTTTTTTCTATTAGTTTGGGGGTGTTTGATCTTAGTCTGAAGTGGTATTCTTTATCCTACATTTTAGGTATCTTAATCGCTTTGTTTTTAATGAAGCAGCTCTTAAGTTATGATAAAATTTGGCTGGAAAATAATCCAATTATGACTAAGTCCCAAGCAGATGATTTGATCACGTTAATAATTCTAGGTATTATTATTGGTGGTCGGCTTGGATTTGTCGGTTTTTATCAACCTGATTACTATCTACGTAACCCTCTAGAAATTTTTATGGTGTGGAAAGGAGGCATGTCTTTTCATGGCGGTTTTATCGGGGTAACTTTAGCAACTTTATGGTTTTGTAAGCGTAATTTGTTGTCATTTTATGGTGTAACAGATTTACTAGCTGTTGTTACTCCGCCAGGTTTATTTTTGGGCAGAGTTGCAAACTTTATTAATAACGAGCTATGGGGGCGACCAACCGAATGGTATTTTGGTGTAATATTTCCTGGCCCCAGTGCACAAGATTGTCCAGGATTTTCAACTCCCTGCGCTCGTCATCCCTCTCAGCTCTACGAAGCTGGTTTAGAGGGGCTTTTATTGGGGGCGATAATGCTATGGCTCTCAATTAGTAGGATGTGGTTTAAAAAACTAGGTGCTTTAACTGGTTTCTTTCTCCTATTCTATGGGCTATCGAGATCTGTTTTAGAGATATTTAGGCAACCGGATAAATACCTAATTTCTAATGAAAACCCTATGGGATATCTATTCTTCACGGAATATTTTAATATTACAATGGGACAAGCTTTATCATTACCAATGGTAGCATTTGGACTGTTTTTACTAATGCGACGTCCTCAGTATGAATAGACTAGGAGAGATCATAAAAAAACAAATTGTTCATGGTGGACCCATACCAATATCTAATTTTATGGAAGCATGCTTAATCCATCCTCAACATGGCTACTACACTAACACTCTACCAATTGGTCGAGCAGGAGATTTCATAACAGCACCAGAGATAAGTCAAATGTTTGGGGAACTAATTGGCCTTTTTTTATCGGAGACTTGGGTAAATCAGAAAAACAACCAGATTCCAAATTTGGTTGAATTAGGTCCTGGTAGAGGCACTTTAGCCAGTGATATTATGCGAGTGACTAAATCAATTAAAAGCTTTCCAAAAAAAATATATTTATTAGAAATTAGTGAAAAACTAAGAGCAATACAACAAGAAGTATTAGCCGACTATGAAGTGGAATGGATAAACAGTTTAGATGACTTACCAGAAGGCCCATTAATCATTATTTCTAACGAGTTTTTTGATTCACTACCAATAAATCAATATGTCCGCGGTCACGATGGTTGGTATGAAAAACTTGTAGGAGTTAAAGATGATAAACTAATATTTGGACTTTCAGACTATATGATAAAAGATATTATTCCCAGTAAATTTTCAAATCGACAGGAAGGCAGCGTGATTGAGATAAGGCCTTCTAGTGAACCGATTATCCGCAAAATTTCAGATATAATTTCTATTCATGGAGGAGTCTCTTTAATAATAGATTATGGAAGCTGGGGAACTACTGGTAATACATTGCAAGCCGTAACTAATCATAAATTCACGGATCCATTAGAAAGTCCTGGAACAGTCGATCTGACCGCTCATGTAGACTTCGCGTCTCTAGTGCAAAATATTTCAAGTTGTTTGTATACTAAACTTGAAAATCAAGGTATTTTTTTAGAACGGCTTGGCATTACAGAGAGGGCAATCAAACTGACTAGTTTTTTTGATAATAATACGAGAACAAATCATATCTCAGCTCATAGGCGACTAATACATCCTGATGAAATGGGTACGCTATTTAAAGTAATAGCTCTTTTTCCTTTTGGTCAGAATACTCCTCCTGGATTAATATGTTAGCGTTAGAATCTTTAACTTCAAAATCTCTTGAACCAATAAATCATGGTTTTTTCACTCGAAAAGGGGGCGTATCAACTGGTTTGTATGAGGGTTTAAACTGTGGCTTGGGGTCACTAGATTCTAAAGGCGCTATAAAAAAAAATAGACTAGCCGTATGTGAAAGGATGGGAATAAAAGATGGTATGCTAATGTCTTTAAACCAAGTACACTCCAATAAAGTCGTTACTATCTTACAACCAACCCAAAAGATAATTACGGCGGATTCGATGGTAACCAGCAAGCCTTACATTGGTCTCGCAATATTAACTGCCGATTGTCAACCGGTACTATTTGCAGATACAGAGGCTCGTATCATAGGAGCTGCGCATGCTGGTTGGAAAGGAACATTGTCTGGGATACTAGAGGGTACTATCTCTTCTATGGTTAAGCTGGGAGCCAAAAGGCACAAAATAAGAGCAGTTATTGGCCCCTCAATTTCTCAAAATTCGTATGAGGTTGGAGTTGAGTTTTTTGATAAGTTTATCAAAAGTAACACAGCAAATGAGAAATATTTTAAAACCCTGCCAAACAACAAATTCTTATTTAATCTCTCAGGTTTGGCGCTTAGCAAGTTAAAGAAGGCTGGAGTTACTGCCAAACGATTAAATAGATGTACATATTTAGAATCAGAGTCATTTTACTCATATAGACGATCAATACATAAAAAAGAGAAGGATTATGGAAGATCTATAAGTGTTATAAAGCTATAATTATTAGCTCGAAACCAATCTCTATAATAATTGCTGAATTCTTTCCTCTACAACTTCGAAAGGAACACCTGTTTCTTCCTTTGATCCTCGGATCACAAGAGAGGTCTTTACACTAGCAACATTTTCTGCTGCGGTTAATTCTTCCGTTAAAAATGATTGGAAAGTACTCAGGTCGGGCGAAACACATTTCAAAATGAAGTCAACTTCCCCATTTAGCATGTGGCATTCCCGTACGAGAGGCCAATCATCACATTTTTCTTCAAATGCACTTAAATCTGATTCTGCCTGACTAACTAATCCAACCATTGCAAATACCTTAACTTGAAAGCCTAGCGCTATATTTTCTATGATTGCATGATAACCTTTTATATATCCTCCTTCTTCAAGGGATCTCACTCTCCTCAAACATGGTGGTGCTGAGATCCCAACCTTTTTTGCCAAATCAACATTAGTCATTCTACCATCACTTTGCAGTTCTGATAAAATTTTTCGATCTATCTTATCTAGTTTAGAAATTCGCATTTAATACACCTCCAAAATTTATCTTACAAAAAAAACATAAATTACGCAATAATGTTTCGACTTTGGGTAATAAATTTATGAATTGTTTTTTTTATTTATTTTAAAAATGTAGAACTAAAACCTTTTACTCTTTCGAAAGCCAGACTATAAGCGCTCTAATTTCTTGTTAGGAATATAATCATGGGAAACATTAAGCATACAAAGGTTCTAATCGTTGGATCTGGTCCTGCTGGCTATACCGCCGGTGTATATGCCAGCCGAGCAATGCTCGAACCGTTATTAATTCAAGGAATTGAGCCTGGTGGGCAGTTAACAACAACAACTGAAGTAGAAAATTGGCCTGGAGATAAAGAAGTGCAAGGACCAGACCTAATGCTCAGGATGGAAGAACACGTAGAATCAGTTGGTTGCGAAGTTATACAAGATATTATTACAAGTTTAGATGTTTCGGTCCGACCCTTTTTAGCGAAAGGTGATAGCGGGACTACTTATGCCAGCGATGCGATCATACTGGCGACTGGTGCCCGAGCGAAATGGTTAGGATTACCGACAGAAGAAAAATATAAAGGTTTTGGTGTATCTGCATGCGCCACGTGTGACGGATTCTTTTATCGCAATGAAGAAATAGTAGTTGTTGGTGGTGGAAACACAGCCGTTGAAGAGGCTTTATTTTTAACAAAATTTGCGTCAAAGGTGACTCTAATCCACCGTCGTGATGAGTTACGAAGCGAAAAGATTCTTCAAGAAAGACTATTTAAAAACCCTAAGATTGAGACTTTGTGGTTTAATGAATTGGTTGAGGTTCTGGGTAAGGATGAGCCTTTAGGAGTAACAGGTGTAAAAGTTAAAAATGTCAAAACAGGCATTATTACTAGGATTGACTGCAAGGGAGTATTTATAGCTATAGGTCATGCCCCCGCGAATGATCTAGTTAGAGATGTGTTAGAAACACATATGGGTGGATACATTGTCACAAAACCCGACAGCACAGAAACATCGATACCAGGAATTTTTGCAGCCGGGGACATTACAGATCATATTTATAGACAGGCGGTTACTAGCGCAGGAATGGGTTGTATGGCTGCCTTGGAAGTAGAACGGTTTTTGGCTGAAAAATTGAATTGAGAAAATTGTAAAAACTACATGTCTCTTATTTTAAATTAAAACATTCAGAAGGTATATTATTTTGATCCCCGACAATCTAAAACCAGTTCCAGAGCTCTTCAGCACAACTGTGACTGAGAATGAACTAAAATTACAAGCTACCAGTTTAAAAAGCTGGGATTTAACTAGACGACAGATCTGTGACCTAGAACTTTTAATGAATGGTGGGTTTTTCCCTTTAAGAGGTTTTTTATCTAAGCAAGATTATGAAAAGGTCTTAGAAGAAATGCGTCTCAGTAACGGTTCATTGTGGCCAATACCCATAACACTAGATGTTGATGAGGCCTTTTCAAAAGGGATACACCCAAATGAAAGAATTTCACTTCGTGATGAAGAAGGTAATATATTAGCTATAATGACAGTAACAGATAACTGGGCACCAAACAAGAAAAATGAGGCGAAAAAAGTATTTGGGACAAATGATTTAAAGCATCCCAGTGTTGATTATTTATTCAATACCGCGGGAGATTTTTACTTGGGAGGTCCTATTTGCGGCTTAAAACCTTCAGTGCATTATGATTTTAATAATCTGAGACATTCCCCCAATGAACTAAAAAAATATTTTTTAAAGTTAGGGTGGGAAAAAGTTGTTGCCTTCCAAACAAGAAATCCCCTTCATCGAGCCCACCAAGAGTTAACTTTCAGAGCTGCAAAAAATGTAGACGCAAATTTGTTAATTCACCCAGTCGTGGGAATGACTAAACCAGGAGATATAGATCACTATACCAGGGTACGTTGTTATAAAGCAATTTTAGAACATTACCCAAAGTCCACAACCGAACTATCATTACTGAACTTAGCCATGCGTATGGCCGGACCGAGGGAAGCCTTGTGGCATGGGTTAATACGAAAGAACCATGGGTGTTCTCACATTATCGTAGGCAGAGATCATGCCGGGCCTGGTCTAAATAGCAAGAACGAACCATTCTATGGGCCCTATGACGCACAAACTCTTTTCAAGATGCATCAAGAAGAAATGGGTATTGAAATGGTTGATTTCAGACAGATGGTTTATGTAAAAGAACTAGACAAATACGAACCATTAGACGAAATTTCCAATAAAAGTCTAACCACGCTTAATATCTCCGGCACTGAATTGCGAGAGAGATTAGACGAAGGCCTTAGTATCCCTGCCTGGTTCAGTTTTCCAGAAGTGGTAACTGAACTCAAAAAAGCAAGGCCGCCTAAATCCTCGCAGGGATTCACGATTTTCTTCACAGGACTATCAGGTTCCGGAAAGTCTACTATAGCAAACGTTATTATGACGAAGTTAATGGAGCTAGGTGGAAGACCCGTTACACTATTAGACGGGGATATAGTCAGAAAAAACTTATCTTCTGAGCTAGGGTTCTCGAAAGAACATAGAGATATCAATATTCGTAGAATTGGGTATGTAGCTTCAGAAATAACTAAAAATGGTGGTATAGCTATTTGTGCTCCAATAGCTCCATATTCTAGGACACGTAAACTCGTACGAGATGATATCGAAAAATGGGGCACTTTTATAGAAGTACATATTGCAACCAGCTTGGAGGAATGTGAGAGACGTGATCGCAAAGGGTTATATAAACTTGCTCGAGAGGGAAAAATAAAAGAATTCACAGGAATTTCTGATCCGTATGAATCCCCCAAAGAGCCTGAGCTTCGAATAGAAACAGAAAATATTAGTGTAGAAAATTGTGCCCAAAAAATAATCCTAAAGTTAAAAAAGTTAAATTTAGTAAAAACCTGATAACAGAAATTCAAAATATGTGATATAATAAGTGAAATGTGATCATTAAAAAGAATAAGATATTATAAGGTACGTGTTTTTGTCTGATACAATGAGCTCGAAAGAGATGCTTCAAGTCCGGTTAAACGGTCTGAAGCAAAATCATGGTGATCTAGACTTAGCAATAGAAGCGTTGAATAAGATAAACACATCCGATCAACTCTCAGTTAGACGTCTTAAAAAAGAAAAACTAAAGGTAAAAGACGAAATTAAACGTTTAAAAGATAAGCTAACCCCAGATATTATTGCGTAATTTCAATATGTATTTATAAGAGTCTTAGTAAGATAAAGAGGCGAGTAAATATGGTAAATTGTAAAGTCGGCATTATTATGGGCAGTCAATCAGACTGGTCAATAATGAAAGAATCGTCAGTCATACTCGATGAACTGAGTGTATCTTATGAAACAAAGATTGTATCGGCACATCGGACACCAGATCGCTTATGGGAATATGGTAGTACTGCGATCGATAGAGGGATTTCAATCATTATAGCTGGAGCAGGTGGGGCTGCTCATCTTCCGGGCATGATTGCTTCGAAGACTATCATCCCTGTTATCGGCGTTCCGATTCCAACCAAAGCTTTATCAGGAATAGATAGTCTGTACTCAATTCTGCAGATGCCAAAGGGTTATCCAGTAGCAACAATGGCGATAGGAAGTGCTGGCGCTAGTAATGCAGCGCTACTAGCCGCAAGCATTCTGGCTTTGGAAAATGAAAAAATTGCTCTAAGTCTCGATAGTTGGCGAAAAAAAATGTCAGCATCAGTAAACGAAAATCCAAGAGATTAAGCTAAAATGCTACCATTAGGCGCAAAAATTGGAATATTAGGTGGCGGTCAACTCGGTAGAATGTTGTCCGTAGCAGCGTCGCGTCTTGGGTTTAAGTGTCATGTTTATGAACCCAGCGAAAACCCCCCTGCAGGTGATACAAGTGCGATGCTTACGACAGCCTCTTACGAAGATACCGGTGCACTAAAACAGTTCGCACGGTCAGTCGATATAGTAACATTTGAATTTGAGAATGTACCAGTAGAAGCCTTAGATTTTATTGAGCCAATAGTAAAGATTTCACCAAGTAGGCATGCACTACAAATCTCACAAGACAGGCTTATTGAAAAAGAGTTTCTCAATGATTTAGGGTTGGAAACCGCACCCTACTTCAAGGTTGACAATAGAGTGGAATTAACAAATGCATTAGAAAAAATTCAGTCACCGTCCATTTTGAAGACAAGAAAATTTGGGTATGATGGTAAAGGTCAAGTCAAAATAGAAAGCAAAAAGGACGTTGTTGGAGCAATAGAAAGTTTCACTGGGTCAGACTTTATATTAGAGGGTGTGGTAAACTTTTCAAAAGAAATTTCTGTAATAGCTGCCAGAAATTCTAATGGTCAAATAGCCTGTTTTGACCCAGGTGAAAATATCCATATTAACGGTATATTAGATACTACTGTCGTACCCTGCAAACTACCTAGGCCGATTATAACGGATGCTATATTATTAACTAGTAGTATATTGGAGGCTCTAAACTATGTCGGGGTTTTAGGAGTCGAGCTCTTCGTTATTAAAAATAAGTTGATTGTTAATGAGATAGCCCCAAGAGTTCATAATTCAGGGCACTGGACTCAGGATGGTTGTATCGTTGATCAATTTGAACAACACATTAGAGCGATTTCTGGTTGGTCGTTAGGAGACGGAAGTAGGTTTGTAAATGTCACAATGAAAAATCTTATAGGTGATGATATTTTAGCGATATCTAAATTAATGCAAGAACCCAATACAGCTATTCATTTATACGGAAAAGAAGAAATTAGACCAAATAGAAAAATGGGCCATGTAAATCACTTATCAGAAAAAACCTGAATTCCCACTTACCACTATGAGTAATTTTTTTTATTGATTTATTATTTTACACCCCTGTTAAAACTCTTCGTTTTTTTTGACTATAATCAAATCCTCTGTATACCTGCAATATTGTTAAGGGAGGGGTTCTTGAGGATCCTGCCCCTCAATCAGGTTAGTAATAACGCAAAACAACAGGGACACTGCGTTACCTCAAGAATTGCTAGTTTTGAAACGGATCACTGTTTTATTTTATTATCTATGAAATCTTTGAGACGTTGAGCATAAATTAGGCGTTCCTCTTTGGTCATATTCTCAATATGATTGACAAGTGCTCTGCGTGCTGAACTCTGTCTTAATTTTTCATGTTTTGCTTGTTCATCTAACAAATTTTCAAATGTAGCCCGATCAAAGGGATGGTTTTTTAGAATACCAACTACAGAATTAAAACTTGCTTGGTTTTTATCCTTAACCAATTTTCTATCATATTTATTTCTTAATATCTCGTCCCGAAGTGCCCTTTTGTCCTTAAAGTCTAGTGCTCGCATGTAAAGAAACCCTGAAGCGAGATGCTTAGCGGTCGGCCCCTTACCCTTCCGCATAAATGCACCGCCAAACGCACCGACTATAAGAAGATTTAAGGCAAGAGAGATACCAAATAAAATTTTCCAAAGATTTCTACGTTTTGGATTTGTTGAATCTGTCATATTAGGTGTCCTCAAAAATTTCGTTAAGTTCAAAAGATGAACCGATGAAGTCAACCTCATCAAAAACATCAAGTTGAAAAAAACTTATTATAAAACCTGACCAATCAGGAGAATAAAAACCTATACAAACTCCTGTCGCAAGGGACGCTGTAAATCCAACCGCTGAAGGAAATCCTCTCAACTCCTTTAGATAATCCAGAGATCGGCCTAACCACAATCGGATCCGTGGAGCATTCATAATTCCATGAGCTCTATCTGCATCTCTTATAATACGCGTCTCTAAATCACGGTGTGCTTTTGGCACCCCCTCTTTTGACGCTTCAAAAAAGACAGATAGATCATCTGATGTATTTAATTCACTATTTGTTTTGTCTGCGTCTCGTAGAATACTGTTCTTTAAATCCTGATGTGTCTTTGGCATCATATCTTTTACAGCATCAAAAAAGACAGAAATGTCATTAGAAGAACGATTTGTTTTTTTAACCATGGCTATAGCCTAATTCTGTTTTGTAACTTGCCAAAACTTCTATCAATTTACGTTTGCCACGTGCTGTAAGACTTTCAACCGCTTCAACACTCAAACCCATAATTTCAGCAATTTCTGGATTTGTTAGTTCATCAATATGGCGGAACTGAACAGCAAGACGCTGATTTTCTGGCAAAAGCGACATAGCACCATAAAGAGCCTTTTGACGGTAATGATCATCAATTTTGTCAGAAGGAGACTGAGTTTGATCAGTTAGTTCTTTGGCAACATTTAAATCTTGGAGTTTAGGTCTCCGATATCGATCTTTACACAAATTACTAACTACACGATAAAGCCAAGTGGAAACCTGTGCATTACCTTGTTCCCACCTTGGCGCAAATTGCCATAATCTCAAAAACGCCTCCTGCGTTACATCTTCAGCATCCGCAATATTTCCTAACCTATAATAAGCGTGCGCATGTATTTTTGGCATAAGCCGTTCTGTCAATTGCTCAGCCGCCTTACGATCTCCATCTGCAAATGCAATAATAAGAACGCGATCAATCTCTTTTTCTGTTGATCCATTAAACATTGCGTTGTTCCAAACTGATCTTCAATAAAGTGAACCTGACATTTCTGAAATTAGGATTTATCTTTTAAGTAGTTTTCTCATATTTTTTTTCACTCGTAAGGCTTCATCTCTACTGATATATCCATCATCATCTTTATCCAACCGATCAAACCGTTTCCCAAACCGTTTCCTCAAGGTTCCAACGAGCTGACTATTTTCGAGTTCAGCGAAACTCAGACTGCCATCACCGTTTGAGTCTAATTTTTTAATCATTCGATTAACTGAAAATTCTGCGCGCTTAGTATGTTGTTGCATAAGCTCCCCTGCACTTAATTTTGCATCACCGTTTAAATCCATCAACTGAACAGCAACTCCTCTTCGCTCTCTGATTTCTTCTTTTGAGACCTTACCATCTTTATCGATATCAAAATCCTCAAAATCTGACATGCCCAGCATCTTCATGCCTTTAGGGGTCTGTGCAACCACTGTAGTTCCTACTGTAAATGCTAATAAAATAGCCACTGAATATTTAAGTTTTTTTTTCATGTATAACTCCTCAATACGTTTTGCATCACCAACATTTTGTTAGAGATGACTGTTAAACGTATGAGTGGCGAATTTCCGTCGCGACTTTGTTAATTTTTTTGAAAATTTATTTCAGATATGAAAAAATTAGTTCACTGAACTATCCAGAATTACTCCTACTAGCTAATCTTTAAATTCATCTAATTAAAAAAAATTCAAGTTTTTTTTGAGTAACTGTTGACATACCCACTCAGGAAATAGCATGTAACGCCGTTAAGTATGTTAGGTAAGTAGAGGTATTAATGCCAGTCGTTATCGTAGAGTCCCCCGCAAAAGCAAAAACGATAAATCAATACCTTGGAGAAGGTTTTACTGTATTGGCGTCGTACGGGCATGTTCGGGATCTTTCACGTGGGGACGGTGCAGTTGATCCTGAAAACAAATTTTCTATGGAATGGGAAATCGGTCATGATAGTAAAAAACATGTAAGGGCGATTGTTGATGCTCTAAAAACTGATAACTCACTTATCTTAGCAACTGATCCAGACAGAGAGGGAGAGGCCATTTCTTGGCATCTGGTCGAGGAATTAAAAAAGCGTAAAGCTATCACTGATAAAACGCCGGTCCAAAGAGTTGTTTTTAACGCAATTACTAAAGCAAGTGTTACAAGCGCTATGAATATTCCGAGAAATATAGATCAACCATTAGTAGATGCATATTTAGCTAGACGGGCTCTTGATCGCCTTTACGGTTTCAAACTTTCTCCAGTGTTATGGCGTAGACTCCCCGGCTCTAAGTCTGCTGGGAGAGTACAGTCGGTTTGCCTTAGGCTTATAGTCGAACGCGAAATGGAAATCGAAAGTTTTTTACCAAAGGAATATTGGAGTATTCACGCTAACTTATCCAATCCATCAAAAAAAAGTTTTGATGCTAAGTTAGTAAGCCTTGGTGGAAAGAAATTAGAAAAATTTAGTACAGAGAATCAAGCTGCAGCTGAAATTGCTGTCCAAGCTGTTGAAAGTCGAGAGTTATTTGTAGACTCTATTACTTCTAAACCAATAAAAAGAAACCCGTCTGCACCCTTCATGACCTCTACACTGCAGCAAGAAGCAAGTAGAAAACTTGGCTTTGGCGCCCGTCAAACTATGTCAGCAGCTCAAAAACTTTATGAAGTAGGACTAATAACTTATATGCGAACCGATGGTATTGATATCGCTCCTGAGGCTGTAATGGCAGCGCGAGATGCAATAAAGACCAAGTTTGGTGAAAAATATTTACCAAAAAGCCCTCGGATGTACAAAAATAAAGTAAAGAATGCGCAAGAAGCCCACGAATGCATTAGACCTACAGATATGTTTAAAAGCCCCACAGAAGTGACTATCTCTAATATAGATCAAAAAAAATTATACGATCTAATTTATAAACGAACACTCGCCTCTCAGATGGAAATAGCTAAATTTGAACAAACTACCGTAGAAATTAGTTCTAAAGACAATCAAGTAGGTTTAAGGGCAAATGGTCAAGTAACAGTATTCGATGGTTTCATAAAAATTTACCAAGAGGGAATAGATGAACCAAAAGAGCAGGATGATGAGCACCGCCTTCCCAATATTTTTGAAGGAGACAATTTATACAAAAATACAGTATCCTCACAGCAACACTTCACACAGCCACAACCACGATATACCGAAGCCACACTAGTAAAAAAAATGGAAGAGCTCGGTATAGGTCGCCCTTCGACTTACGCTTCAGTAATAACTACAATTCAAGACAGAGAATATGTTAGAAAAGAGAAGAATAGACTCTTCCCTGAAGATAAAGGTAGACTCGTTACCATCTTCCTAGAAAATTTTTTTAGAACATATGTTGGCTATAAATTCACATCTGATCTTGAAAGCGAATTGGACGATGTCTCTAATGGTTCTCGAAGTTACAAAGAAGTTCTAAGTAACTTTTGGGGTAATTTCTCAATAGCAATAACGGAAGTATTAGATTTATCAATTACGGAAGTTTTCGAAAAAATAAATGATGTTCTGGAGCCTCACCTGTTTCCGAACGACTCAAACGGCGACGACCCCAGAATATGCCCTAAGTGCGGGAAAGGACGGTTATCTATGAAAACTGCTCGGTCCGGTGGAGCATTCATAGGCTGTGAAAATTATCCAGCATGTCGTTTCACTAGAGTATTTGGGCCTCCCAATCTTGAGCAGAGTGGCGTTGGACTAGACGGAAAAAAATTAGGTGAGGACGAAGGGATTCCAATAGTTTTACTTAAAGGTAGATACGGCTTTTATGTTCAACGTGGGGAGGTTTCAGAAGAATTACAAAAGCCCCCACGCTTTTCAGTACCAAAATCATGGGATGCTTCCGAATTAGACCTTGAGAAAGCGTTAAAACTCTTGTCTCTTCCCAGAGAAGTTGGCTTACACCCTCATGATAATGAAATCATTCAAGCTTCCATAGGCCCTTATGGAGCCTACATTAAACATAATAAGGTTTATGCCAATATTCCGAACATTGAGGATGTGTTTGACATTGGCATGAACCGCGCAATGGAAGAGCTAGCGAAAAAAATTGCTGCTAGAAATCCATCTAGGGAACCTATTAAAGATTTGGGTGAACATCCAGAACGCGAAGGAACAGTATTAGTAATGAATGGTCGTTATGGACCATATATTAAATGGGGAAAGATAAATGTAACAATACCAAAAGATATTGAGCCCAATGACGTTACCTTAGAAAGCGCCATAAAACTAATTGATGAAAAAGTTAGTAAAAAACCAAAACCTAAAGGAAAAGCCAGAAAAAAGCCAAAAACAAAAATAGAAAAAAAGGCTAAATGAGAAAAGGTTTATTCGTTCTATTAATAATATTTTTAATAGTTATTAGTTTATTAGTTGTAACAAAAATCTAGTTTCATTTCAGGAAGTCTTTTAAAATAAAAGTACAAGAGGTTTACCGATGGAAAAAGAACAAATAATTACAGATTTCCTTTTAAATAGAAGGTCACATCCAGCAAAAACATTGAAAGATCCTGCCCCAAATGACACCGAAATTAAGATACTATTAACCGCAGCTATGCGATCACCAGATCATGGGAAATTAGAGCCATGGAGATTTATAGTCTTACAAAAAAAAGCCCTCAAACGCCTCGCAAACAAGGCAAGATTACGTGCGGTAGATCTCAATCTTCCAGAGGAAGCACAAAGTAAAATTGACTTTTTCTTTAGAAATATTCCTCTTTCGATAGCTGTAATTTCTTCTCCAAAATCATCTCAAAAAATCCCAAAAATTGAACAAACTTTAAGCGCTGGAGCTGTATGTCTCGCACTTGTTAATGCTTGTCTTGCCTCTGGATGGGGCGCTTCCTGGTTAACCGGATGGACATCCCGAGATCGCCCATTCTTGGAGAATGAACTACAGCTGGAAAGCCAAGAGTTTGTAGCTGGTTACATTCATGTCGGTACGAAAAGTTCTCAACCACCAGAACGACCGCGACCCAACTACGACACCATAACGACATTTATTAAAGATTAATATTTCTTTAATTGTTGTTAGGATCAAAATATCTAAAAAGGTCCATAGTTTCAGAACTAATAAAACCATAAATAATTAAAAGGCATATAAAAAACCATATAACAAATGATATAATAGTAGTTATCAAAAATTTCTTTTTAATATTCGATTCCGATGGGGCGGAGCTTGGTGTTCCCTGAATTACATGACCAGTGTCTTTCTGAGTTATAATTCTTTGTGGCAGAATACAAAAAAGGACTAAAAACCATACTATTGCAAAAACTACTAAAGCTGAAGTAACTCCCATTAAGCCTCCTCTAACTCTATTAATGTACCATTAAAGTCTTTTGGATTTAAAAAAAGCACCGGCTTACCATGCGCACCCAACTTTGGTTCACCATTCCCTAATACTTGTGCTCCTTTTTTTACAAGCGTATCTCTCGCTCTAAAAATATTTTTTACCTCATAACATATATGATGAATTCCACCACTAGTATTTTTTTCTAAAAATTTGGTAATTGGGCTTTGCTTATCCAAAGGGTGGAGTAGCTCAATTTTTGTATTGGGTAGTTCCACAAAGACAATTTTTACACCATGCTGAATTTCATCTTTTGGAGAGCTAACCTTAGCGCCTAAGATTTCTCTATACTGACTTGCAGCCTTTTCTAAGTCGGGGACTGCTATGGCGACATGATTAAGTCTACCAATCATTTTCTCTCAATCTTTCGCAAATTTAATTCCATCATTTGGTTGCTCGTAGGCTCTGAAGGAGCTGACATCATTAAGTCCTCTGCCCGCTGATTCATAGGAAATAAGATAACTTCTCGAATATTTGACTCTTCCGCTAACAACATCACTATTCTATCAATACCAGCTGCGCATCCGCCATGTGGAGGTGCGCCATAGCTAAAAGCGTTAACCATACCGCCAAAACGCTTTTTAACCTCTGTCTCATTATAGCCTGCGAGTTCAAATGCTTTGACCATAATATCCAATTTATGGTTTCGAATTGCGCCAGATAAGAGTTCATAGCCATTACAGGTTAGGTCATACTGATAACCAAGAACATCTAAGGGGTTACCATTTAAACTCTCAATACCTCCTTGTGGCATAGAAAAAGGATTATGTGAGAAATCTATTTTTCCAGAAGTTTCATCCAGTTCATACATAGGAAAGTCCACTATCCATGCGAAAGCAAACCGGTTAGTGTCAGTTAGATTAAGTTCTTCACCTATCGCCACTCGCGCTCTTGCTGCTATTCCTTCGAATGATTTAGGTTTGCCTGCCATGAAAAATACAGCATCACCTATATTTAGTTTCAATTGATTTCGGATAGCCTCAGCCCGGTCAGTTCCAATATTTTTTGCTACTGGACCAGCGGCATCCATGACTCCATCAATGTCACGCCAGAAAATGTATCCCATTCCCGGGAGTCCCTCTTTTTGCGCAAATGAATTCATCCTATCACAGAATTTTCTAGATCCTCCCGTAGGGGCTGGAATCGCTCTTATTTCTGTTCCCTCTTGCTTGAGTATCTTTGAAAAAATTTCGAAGCCACCATCTTTAAAATGTTCTGAAACATCCTCCATTTTAAGGGGGTTTCTGAGATCTGGTTTATCAGTTCCATATAACTTCATCGCATTTTTAAAGGAGATTTTTTCCCAAACAGTATCAACCTGTTTTTGATCGCTAAACTCTTCAAAAACACCTTGTATAACGGGCTGAATGGTTTTGAATACATCCTCCTGATCCACGAAGGACATTTCTACATCTAGTTGATAAAAGTCAGTTGGTGACCTATCTGCACGTGGATCCTCATCCCTAAAACAAGGCGCTATTTGAAAATATTTATCAAAACCAGAAACCATCAATAATTGTTTAAACTGTTGAGGGGCTTGCGGTAGAGCATAGAATTTCCCAGGGTGAAGTCTACTCGGTACGAGAAAATCACGCGCTCCCTCAGGAGAAGACGCTGTGATTATAGGAGTTTGAAACTCTCTGAAACCGATATCCCACATTCTCTTCCTAATACTCGACACAACATCAGACCTTAATTTCATATTCTCTTGAAGCTTCTCTCTTCTTAAATCTAGAAAGCGATATTTAAGTCTAGTTTCTTCAGGGTAATCTTGATCTCCAAAAACCATCAATGGTAACTCGTCAGATTCTCCGAGTACTTCAATATCCGAAACAAAAACTTCTATGTATCCTGTAGAGAGTTTTTTATTTATCAGAGATTCATCTCTTAACTTCACAATCCCGTCAATGCGAATACACCACTCACTTTTTACAGTTTCTACTATATTGAAAACGGGGCTGTCAGGATCTGCCAAAATTTGAGTTATCCCATAATGATCTCTCAAATCTATGAATAAGATCCCTCCATGGTCACGGACTCTATGAACCCACCCTGAGAGCCTTACAGATTCTCCGACATTATTGGCGCTCAAATTCGAGCAATAATGGCTCCTAAACGAATTCATGACTATACCTTTCAAGATAAACTTTTTCAAACTGATACACATTGGTTGAGCCTAGAAGTCAAGTCAGTGATGGTTCGAGTACGCAAAATTTCGAAGAAACTAAGTTAATTTTAGAAAAAACTTATAAAGTGTAGTTCAACTTGATATATTAACGTCCTATACAAGACTTGATTAGATATAATCCTTATCTCCACAAGTTGAATTCTTATTATTTTAAAATTAAAACAATATAGTCTTGCACCAAATCAATCATCATCTTAGATAACCTTAAAGTTTATCTGCCGAGGAAAAGAAAAATTTATGCCAAAACGGACAGATTTAAAATCAATTCTCATTATTGGAGCGGGTCCAATAATTATTGGGCAAGCTTGCGAATTTGACTACTCCGGAGCTCAAGCGTGTAAGGCATTAAAAGAAGAGGGCTTTCGAGTTATATTAATTAACTCTAATCCTGCCACGATAATGACTGATCCGAATATGGCAGACTCAACTTATATCGAGCCTATAACTCCAGAGTTTGTAAAAAAGATCATTGAGAAAGAGCGTCCAGACGCACTATTACCAACAATGGGAGGACAAACAGCACTCAATGTCTCTCTTGCGCTTGAGGAACTTGGTGTTCTTAAAGAATTTAATGTCGAGATGATTGGGGCCACACGCCATTCAATAGAGATGGCAGAAGATCGAAAACTTTTCAGAGAGGCTATGGAAAGGATCGGTTTAGAGAATCCAAAGGCAATTATTGCTACTAACCTAGAGGAGAGTTTGAACGCTCTCGACAAAATTGGGCTCCCAGCAATTATTCGTCCAGCTTTCACAATGGGTGGCACTGGCGGAGGAGTGGCATACAATAGAAGCGATTACGAATATTACTGCAAATCAGGCCTTGAGGCTTCTCCAGTTAATCAAATCTTAATTGATGAAAGCCTAATTGGGTGGAAAGAATTTGAGATGGAAGTGGTCCGAGATAAAGCAGATAACGCAATTATAGTCTGTTCCATAGAAAATATTGACCCAATGGGCGTTCATACAGGGGACTCAATAACTGTGGCTCCAGCGTTAACATTGACAGATAAAGAGTATCAAATGATGCGAAATGGATCCATTGCTGTCTTGCGAGAAATTGGTGTTGAAACTGGTGGTTCAAATGTTCAGTGGGCAGTGAACCCAATAGATGGTCGAATGATTGTAATCGAGATGAACCCAAGAGTTTCCAGGTCCTCTGCTCTTGCTTCTAAAGCCACAGGGTTTCCTATTGCGAAGATTGCTACAAAATTAGCAGTTGGCTATACGTTGGATGAGTTAGATAATGACATAACTCAAGTGACGCCCGCCTCCTTCGAGCCATCAATAGATTATATAGTCACTAAGATTCCACGCTTTACGTTTGAGAAGTTCCCTGGTTCTAAGCCGGAACTAACCACCGCAATGAAATCCGTTGGCGAAGCGATGGCAATCGGTAGGAGTTTTAAAGAGTCACTACAAAAAGCTCTTATTTCATTGGAAACTGGTCTCTCCGGCCTTGATGAGATAGAAATTAATAGCGTAAAAGGAAAGCCAGCTATTATTCGAGCCCTTTCAGCGCAAACACCCGATAGACTTCGGCTTATTGCACAGGCAATGCGGGAAGGGTTTTCTAATACTGAAATTAATAAAATTACAAAGTATGACCCTTGGTTTTTAGATCAAATCAAGGAAATTATAGTTTCAGAGCAAAATATCAAAAAAAATGGATTAAAATTAGAAGTAAAGTCAATATTATCACTCAAGATGGCTGGCTTTTCTGATAAACGTTTATCAGTACTATCTGGGCACACAGAGGAAGAAATTCGAGATTTCCGATTAAGATCTAACATTACAGCTGTTTTCAAGAGGATAGATACGTGTGCAGCGGAATTTGAAGCTCAAACTCCCTATATGTATTCTACTTATGAAAATGCTGTAATGGAAGCCGTAGAGTGTGAAGCTAGACCATCAGAAAAGAATAAAATTATTATCTTGGGCGGAGGACCTAATAGGATTGGGCAGGGAATAGAATTTGACTATTGTTGCTGTCACGCTTGCTTTTCACTCAGTACAAAAGGTTATGAGACAATAATGATAAATTGTAATCCAGAGACTGTTTCTACTGACTATGATACGTCAGATCGACTCTATTTTGAGCCCTTAACATTGGAAAGTGTATTTGAAGTTATAAGAGTTGAACAAAAGAAAGGACACTTAAAGGGAGTTATTGTTCAATTTGGAGGCCAGACACCTTTAAATTTAGCGGAAGGTCTCGCCAACGCGGGAATACCGATACTGGGTACAAGCCCCGACGCCATTGATTTGGCCGAGGATAGAGAAAGGTTCAAGTCACTAATAAAGGATCTAAAATTAAACCAACCATTAAATGGGATAGCCACGACTAAAGTAGAAGCCGTAAATATTTCCCAGTCAATTGGTTTCCCATTGGTAATTAGACCATCATATGTTTTGGGTGGTCGGGCTATGGAAATCGTTAATAACCAAACTGAACTTAATCGGTATATGTCGGAGGCTGTTATCGTTTCGGGTGACAGTCCCATTTTACTCGATAGATATCTCTCGAATGCTGTAGAGGTTGATGTAGATGCACTCTCAGACGGGGAAACCGTGCATGTTGCTGGAATAATGGAACATATAGAGGAAGCGGGTGTACACTCGGGTGATAGTGCCTGTTCCTTGCCACCATACACTCTTTCTACAGAAATTATCACAGAGTTAAAAAAACAAACAAAAAAAATAGCATTAGCGTTAAATGTAATTGGACTTATGAATATTCAATTTGCTGTGAAAAATGATGCGGTATATTTGATAGAGGTTAATCCAAGAGCGTCACGCACTGTGCCTTTCGTGGCAAAAGCAGTTGGTTCCCCCATAGCATCAATCGCCGCAGAGATAATGGCTGGAGCAAAAATTACTGATTTTGATCTTAAAGATCCTCTCATTGACGGCTTTGCGGTTAAAGAAGTTGTCTTACCGTTTGCCCGTTTCCCTGGCGTAGACACACTCTTGGGGCCAGAAATGCGGTCAACAGGAGAGGTCATGGGGTCCGATAAAACTTTCCATAGAGCATTCTTAAAAGCGCAAATTGCTGCATCAAATGATCTCCCAAAAAACGGTTTTGGAAAGATATTTATTTCCATTAAAGACTCTGATAAAAATGATCAAATGCTTGAAGCTGCATTGACTTTACGTGATCTAGGTCATCCCATAATTGCGACAAGTGGCACCAGATCTTGGCTTGAAACGAATGGGCTAACTTCAGAACCTGTTAACAAAGTTTATGAGGGGCGTCCTAATATTATAGATCAAATGAAGGATAAAAAAATTTCTGTGGTTTTTAACACCACCATTGATAGTCAAGCAGTGGAAGACAGTCGGGAAATAAGAGCAGTTGCTTTATTTAGTAAAATTCCATACTTCACTACAGCGGCAGCCAGCGTAGCAGCAGCTTTAGCAATGCAAAGCAGGGAACACGGTGAATTTGATTTAAAGACTGTTCAATCTATAACGTCAACCTAACTTTGGGAAAACCAATTAACTGGAAAATAAATGGCAAAACTTCATTTCCATTACTCAACTATGAATGCTGGTAAGTCTACTTTATTACTCCAAGCAGCACACAACTATAAAGAGATGGGTATGGACACAGTGTTATTGACCGCCGATTTTGATAACCGTGCAGGACAAGGAAAAATTGCATCTAGGATAGGGATTTCTGAATCAGCCGAGTTGTATAACCAGAGAAGTAATCTTTATAATTTAATATTAAAAAAAATAGAAAAGAGGAAGCTAGCTTGCGTTCTAGTTGACGAGGCGCAATGGCTTTCGCCTGATCAAGTATGGCAGTTAGCTGATGTCGTTGATGATTTGAGTATACCGGTTATATGCTACGGTTTGAGAGTAGATTTTTTGGGAGAGCTTTTCCCAGGCTCTGCAAAGCTTTTAGCAATTGCAGATGAAATGCGAGAAGTTCGAACTATTTGTCATTGCGGTAAAAAGGCGACAATGGTTATTCGTAAAAGTAGCGACGGCAAAGTTCAAACTGCCGGGGATCAAATACAGGTTGGTGGAAACGAAATGTATTATTCACTTTGCAGACAGCATTGGAAAGAAGCTGTGAAAAAGAAGTGACCCAATATTCGGATAGATTAGTCCAACATCTAATTAATATAAACGTCCACCTAAAGGAACATCACCATCAGGAATGATGAGTTTAACATTTTTATTTTCATCTGGTACACCTAGAATAAGAACTTCAGACATAAATTTTCCAATTTGTCTTGGCGGAAAGTTTACTACTGCTAAAATGTTCTTTCCGACCAACTCTTCACACTTATAGTTACTATTAATCTGAGCCGAACTTTTTTTTATGCCAATATTTTCACCAAAATTAACCCAAACTTTTATAGCCGGTTTTCTAGCTTCAGGAAACTTTTCCGCTCTAACAATCTGACCTACCCTAATATCTACTTTTTGAAAGTCAGAAAATATTAAGTCACTCATTGTCCAACTCTTTTAACTCCCTACTTCGTTTGGTTGCGGCTTCTACTGCTTTATTTAATAAATTTTCTAGACCTATTCCCTTATCCATAAGAATTTGTAAAGCAGCTTCAGTAGTCCCTCCTGGGCTGGTAACATTAACGCGTAATGCTGATGGTTCCAGCTCACTAATCTCAGCTAATGCCCCTGCCCCTGACACCGTCGCTTTGGCCAGCGACATAGAGAGGTCAGCCCCCAAACCTCGAGCTTCGCCAGCACTAGCCAGAGCCTCTATCAGATAAAATACATAGGCTGGGCCAGATCCAGAAACGGCGGTAACAGCGTCAAGATCCTGTTCAGAATCTAATAAAACTGTTTTACCAACAGACGACAAAAGAGCCTCTACTCCTTTTAATTGACCTTTTTGAACATAGCTATTTGGAATTATCGCTGTAATCCCTTTTCCAATCGATGATGGGGTATTTGGCATAGCTCTAACAATAGGTGTTTTATTACCTAAGATTTTGGCAAAATAAGAAATTGAAGTGCCAGCCGCAATAGAAACAAAAATAGTATTACTGTTTCCAAAAGTTTTAAGTGTCGGGATTACAGCCGACATCATCTGCGGTTTTATCGCAATTAAGACTAAAACTGGTTTCTTAGGCAGTTCCTTATTTAGCCTCACATTTTTTTTTTGTAGCCAAGACGAGGGGTTAGGTTCAATAACCGTAATATTTTGTAAATCTATACCACTATCTATCCAACCAGAGAGAAGCGCAGAACCCATTTTTCCACACCCAATTATTATTATGCCCTTTTTACTGAAATGAGTTAAATCCAAAAATTTTCCTTCACCTGTTTCTCTAAAGAGTCAACTATGCATGGCCAATAGCTTCTTCGATAGCTATCTGTATAGCGTATTTTGGTGAGCGATCACCCCAACAAACTAGTTGAAACGCAGGGTAAAACCGTTCAGAAAGATTAACTGCATTCTCTAACATCTTATTAATTTGCTCTGAAGTGGCTTCTGAATCTCCATCTAAAAGCAAGACATACCGATAATTAAGCAACTTTTCTTTTTTCCAATATGTAAAACTCCCAACACCACATTGATCATTAGCTAAATTTAACGCTTCGTATAAAACGCCTAATCTGTCTTCTGTAGGCTCTATTTCAAAGGACGAAAACAAACATAATTTCTCTTCATATTGTGACCAAGTCAGAGTAACAGAATGCGTTCGCCACTGCCCTTCAATAATCATTGAAATCTGATTCTCTCCAACTC
Organism: Paracoccaceae bacterium; assembly: GCA_049602715.1. Taxonomy (GTDB): domain Bacteria; phylum Pseudomonadota; class Alphaproteobacteria; order Rhodobacterales; family Rhodobacteraceae. The sequence goes on from JBMYRX010000005.1 coordinate 22,451, forward strand.
GGTCAAACTCCCAAGAGTACGTTTCTGCAAGTGTTTCTACCAAATCAATAGGATGCTCACTTCCAGTTTCAGAGAAATAATCTAAAATCGCCATGCTATACTCTTTTTCATTCAGTTAGTAACCTAATATTGATACTGTATATTGTTAACAAGCCTATCTGTTGTTAAAATGCTTTAATGTGACACAATATATGGTGGAATGAATAATATCTAGTGTAAAGTACTAAATCCTTGAAATTAACAATTTGGTTGAACTTTTTATGTAAAACTTATTATTTATGGCGGAACTTTTCGCTGAAACAAATTGGACACTCAGCATTCTTTTTTGTCGATATGGTTCTCGTCTCAGCGTAAAGGCCATCGTAAATCAATAATCTACTGCTTAACAACTCGCCGACATTGATAATTAATTTGATAGTTTCAACTGCCATTATAGAACCTATTACCCCTGGCAACGCCCCAACAACACCTAAAGTTGAACAGGATACATCCATACTTTCCATATGCGTCAGCGGAAATACACACTGATAACAAGGACTTTCGGGCATACTGTCATATACCATAACCTGGCCTTCCCACTGAGCGATTGCTCCCGAAACTAAAGGCTTTTTCAGTAGCACACACATTTCGTTTATCAGGTAGCGGCTGCTTGTGTTATCTGTTCCATCTACGACTACATCAAAATCAGATATTAATTCCTTTGCTATAGCTTCATTAAAAAAACGATTGAAAGTCAAAACTTCAACAAAGGGGTTTTGCGATTTGATCACCTCTGCCGCTGCAAATACTTTATTTTCTCCGATAGCACTATCAGGATAAATAACTTGTCGATGCAAATTAGAATTATCTACCAAATCGTTGTCTATTATACCAATTACGCCAACTCCACATGCCCCTAAGTATTGCAATACAGGTGATCCAAGGCCACCTGCACCTATAACTAGAACCCGTGCATTTTTTAATTTTTTTTGACCAGATCCACCAATCTCTTTAAGAATAATATGCCTTGCATATCTATCAAGTTCTTCTGATTTAAAGGAACTACCTGTCCGCGTTTCTAAACCGCTGATGCTCTGATAACTTTTAATTTTGTTTAATAACACGGCATATAAAGCTAGTGTAGAGTATAATATACCAATAAATATTAAATTCTTTGATGACCCGCCCGCTAGCTGAATAAGTATACTGTCGCTATTGAACACTAGATGAACTAAAAACAATAAAATAAAAATAGAACTTATTATAATAACGTTATTAGACCTTTTAACTTTAACAACTCGATCTAAGATAAAAATTGTGACCCCTATAATTATGAAAAGGGTCATCAACTTATTCCTGTTGAACCAAAACCATGAGACGCTCGGTCAGACTCTTCCAAACTTTCAACCAATTCAAAAGAGGCCTGAATAATCGGAACGACAACGATTTGTGCAATTCGGTCTCCGTGGCTAATATGAAAGGTTTTTTTGCCCAAATTTATCATTATAATACCAATCTCACCCCTGTAATCACTATCTATCGTTCCAGGTGAATTAATAATAGTGACCGCATTCCTCAATGCTAAACCCGACCTTGGCCTGATTTGAATTTCTAATCTCTGAGGTATTTGAACGCTGAGACCGGTAGGTATTAATTGAGGTTTATTTGGAAACAAATCTAATCCGTGAAGCCTTGAATTCATGGGTAAATTTGCTCGAATGTCTGCTCCAGAAGCATCAGCTGTTTTATACTCTGGTAACTGAACTTCTGTATCAGAGTCAGGTTGTCTAACAAATTTAATAATAGCTATTGTCATCTTCCAAATTCTTCAGCAATTAAACCTACCAATCTTTGAGCTACTTTATTCTTGCTCATTCTGGGCCAGTTCTCACTTCCGTTTCTAGAGATTAGTGTAACTGCATTTTCTGTTCCACCCATTATCCCAGTCTCAGGCCTTATGTCGTTAGCTACAATCCAATCACATCCCTTTTCTTCTAATTTTTTTGAAGCATTTTCTATCAAGTCATTCGTTTCAGCCGCAAACCCAATGATAAGCTTTGGACGATCTTTTTTTTGCTTAGAAATACGCAATAATATGTCCGCGTTTCTAATTAGAGATAAGTCCAGAGTTTGGGTATTATGCTTTTTAATTTTTTCTTTCTTGATATTTTCTGCTCTCCAATCCCCTACTGCAGCAGCCATTACGAGACCGTCGGCAGGTAAGGAGGACTTAACGGATTCAAACATTTCGGCTCCCGACACTATATTCTTTACCAATGCCCCAGCAGGCGGTTGGATGTTTACAGGTCCAGCAATAAGAGTAACCTTCGCCCCTTGTGCAAGCAAAGCCTCTGTAATAGCCATACCCTGCTTACCGGAAGAATGATTTCCAATAAACCGAACAGGATCAATGGACTCGTATGTCGGGCCTGCGGTAACGATAAAATGGCAACCTGAAAGTTTTTGAGATTTGAACTGTTGTGCTAACTCCGACATTATCTGCTCTGGCTCGGCCATCCTACCAAAACCGTACTCCCCACAGGCCATTTCACCTTCTGATGGACCAATAAACTGAATATCGTCTTGTTCTAGAATACCAATATTTCTTTTTGTTGCCGAATGCTCCCACATTTTTACGTTCATTGCCGGGGCTACAAAAACTTTTTTATCAGTTGCCAATAAAAGTGTAGTCGCTAGATCATCAGCCATACCACCGGCCATTTTTGCTAACAGGTTAGCGGTCGCTGGAACAACTAGAACAACATCAGAAGCCCTTGACAGCTCGATATGTCCCATTTGTATTTCGTCATCAAAATCAAAAAGTTCCGTATATACCTTAGAAGAAGATAAAACCGAAATACTAAGAGGGGTCACAAATTCTTTTCCAGCCTCCGTAAGCACTGGTGTAACATGTGCTCCTTTATCCCGTAACTTTCGGATCAGATCGTGACATTTGAATGCTGCTATGCCTCCTCCTATAATAAGAAGTATTTTTTTACCCTTTAACATCTAAAAACTCCCTACTTTTACACTGAAAACTTTTGGTTTTCTCCAAGATCGGTGCAATCTATTAGTTTTTATTCCTTTGGACAATTCTTTTGAGATATATTAAAAATCGTATATTATAAGTTTTGTACCCTAAAACTAATTATATTCTTATTTTTACAAATTAACTAGGCCATTTGAATGCATTTATTTCCAAACACAACATTGATTATTGGCGGAGCATCTTCTGGTAAAACAAAATTTGCAGAAGAACTGACCCTAAAACAGGGGTCAAGACCACTATATGTTGCCACGGCTCAACCCCACGACGAAGAGATGAAAGAAAAAATTAAGATACACCAAAAATCACGGGCATCTCATAATTGGGAAACTATTGAAGCACACTATGATTTAGCTAATAAAATTAATAACTTAAACTTAAAATTGTTTGATACTGTTTTAATTGATTGCCTTACAATGTGGCTAACAAATCATTATCTCAAAGATAACGATATTTTTAAGGAATCTCTAAAGCTTATAAGTGCAATACAAAGAGCCCAAATAAATCTGGTTATAGTCACCAACGAAATTGGTTACAGCGTAGTACCCGAAAACAAAATGGCTCGTGAATTCCAAAAAATCCAGGGACAGTTAAATCAACAAATAGCACTTGAGGTTCAACGTGTCATTCAAGTTGTGGCTGGGCTTCCAGTAGTGATTAAAGAGAACGTACCGCAGACAGAACATGAAAACTAATTGGTGGTGGGTTAGGCATGGACCGACACATGCAAAAGTTTTTACAGGGTGGAGGGATGTACCTGCAGACCTATCAGATATCGATCAGATTAAAAGGTTGAAAAGCTTTTTACCTAAAAATGCAGTTCTTATTTGTTCAGACCTAAAACGAGCAATTTCCACCGCAGACGTAATAAATGATGGGAAAGACATTATAGTTGATCCTAATTTACGAGAATTTAATTTTGGTTTGTGGGACGGCTTAGATTTTAATGAGGTTGCTGATCGGGATCCTATAAAAAGCAAAGACTTCTGGGAGAAACCAGGTGATACCACTGCTCCTGAAGGTGAAAGCTGGAACATGGTTAAAAATCGAGTTTCTGAAGCAGTGAAAAAGTATACCGCTATACATAAAGGATCAAATATCGTCGCCGTAGCACATTTTGGGGTAATATTAACTCAAGTCCAGCTTGCACTAGGAAAATCTCCGAATGAAGTTTTATCAAATAAAATAGATAATCTAAGTGTTACGAAAATCCAAATTAATGCAAAAGGGAGTTCCCTGACAAAATTAAATTATACCCCATAGGGTTAAAGCCTCTTTTCTTCTATACTTTGCCAAATTTTTTCTGCGATATTTACATTATCAAAGCGTTCTAACTCTTGGATTCCAGTTGGAGATGTAACATTAATCTCTGTTAAATAATCACCAATCACATCAATTCCAACAAAAACTTGACCATGTTTCTTTAGATCATCACCGATAATACTGCAGATTTCTAAATCTCTAGCATTTAATGATGCCTTTTGGGGTTTACCACCAACATGCATATTTGAACGAGTTTGACCCTTCAGAGGAACTCGATTAATTGCGCCAACAGGTTCACCATCGATGAGAATAATTCGTTTATCACCCTTCGTAACTTCTGGTAAGAATTTTTGAACAATTAAAGGTTCGTTGTTAAATTTTAAAAATAATTCATGCAATGAGTCTAGATTACTATCTTCTGGTTTCAACCTAAATACACCAGCGCCCCCATTGCCATACAAAGGCTTCAGAATTATGTCATTATATTTTGATTTGAAATTTTTAAGAACCTCGATGTCCCACGCTATTGTCGTAGCAGGCATAAGGTCTGGGTAATCTAAAACTTTTAACTTCTCCGGCCAGTTTCGAACCCAAGTGGGATCATTAACCACTAAAGTATTTGGAGCAACTCGATCAAGTAAATGTGTTGAAGTGATATATCCCATATCAAAAGGAGGATCTTGCCGAAGCCATACAACATCAAAGTCACTCAAATCAACAACTTTACTATCCAGCAATTTGTAATGGTCCTTAGTAACTCTTTGAACTTTGATAGGGTTAACTCGAGCTCTGACCTTCAGGTCTTGATAGGATAAACTAGTTGGCAAATAATAATAGAGTTCGTGTCCCCTATTTTGAGCTTCCTCTATTATTCTAAAGGTACTATCAGCGTTTATATTTACATTTTCTATCGGATCCATCTGAAAAGCGACTTTGAGGCTCACAATTATTTCTCCTTCTCCAAATCATTAAAAGTTTTTACGATATGCTAGATGATTCGGGTATCTTAGCTTCTTTAACTAGTTCTAAGGCAGTTTTATAAACTTTTGAACGATTTATACCAGTTTTAATAGAGATATTTGCTACAGAGTCTTTTAAAGTATGTTCCCTAAACTCTATCGACAAAAGTTCTTTTATGTTCGCTGTGCTAGGTTTGGACTTATTTTCTTTGCCTAGTAGTATAACAATTTCTCCCTTAATAACTCTATTTCTCAATTCTAATTGAACGTCTGCTAAAGTTGTACGAATTATTTCTTCAAATTTTTTAGTGAGTTCCCTTGCTATTACCAAAGATCTATCGGGACCCATGACCTCAAGCATATCACTTATTGATTTATTTACTCGTTTGGGGGATTCGTAAAAGACTATCGTCGACGGTATTTCTTTTAAATTTTCCAAGAATTTTATTCGCATATTTTTTGTTGTTGGTAGAAAACCAGCGTAAAAAAATTGATTAGTAGGCAGTCCTGATACAGTTAAAGCTGCTATTAACGCACAGGCCCCCGGAACAGAGAATACCTTATGCCCAGCTTTTACAACTTCTCTTCCTAGCTGAAAACCAGGATCTGCTATCAACGGGCTCCCTGCTTCGGAACAGTATGAAATCGATTTTCCATTTTCTATTTCTTTCAAAATTAGGGGTCTTTTCCGTTCCCCATTATGATCATGATAAGAAATTATTTTTCTTCTTCTTAAGGGAATTTGATGAATATCCATAAGTTTCTTTAAAGATCTGGTATCCTCGGCAATTAATAAATCAGCAGAATATAGAATATCCAGGGCACGCAGTGTGATATCCCTAGCCGAGCCAATCGGTGTGGCTACAAAATATAGACCTGCATCCAACTGCTTAGATTCTTTTAAAATCGTCAATTGATTTAATCCTCTTTATTTACTTGGCCCGCTATAACCCCTATTCTTACCAATATTAAACATATTAATATAGTTAAATAAGAGTTGTTTATGATAGAGTCAGTTAATTTAAGAAAAATTACTTTAACTTTTGTTATAATTATATCTTTGGCATTCTCCCTTGCAGGGTGCAATCCCTCCTTAGTTCAACTAAATTCCAAAAATGAAGGTACAAACGTTGGTCTATTACTTCCATACGGGTCAAAAATAAGAGGGGACGAGACGCTAGCAATTTCTCTGGAAAATGCTGCTCGGCTAGCAGTAAATGACTTGGGTTATAAAAAAATTCGACTACTCGTCTATGCTACTGAAGGTAACCCCAAAATTGCTTCTCAAGCTGCAAGAAAAGCAGTTGCCGATGGCGCCGAAATTATCCTTGGTCCACTAAGATCCGATGTCGCAAATTCAGCAGCCGTAGCGATAGCAAAGGAAAAAATCAATGTACTCACTTTTTCAAACAATACAGCAATCGCAGGAAGAAATTTATTTTTGTTAGGAACTAGCTTCGACACGATTGCTAACAGGTTAACTAGGTATGCAAATAAAGTTAAGTCTCGAAAATGGCTTTTAGTTTATCCAAAAACCAAAGAAGGCGAAATAGCACGAGACTCGATTATATCAGCAGCAGAAAAAAATGATATCTCAATTGTGGAAACTATTTCATTTGAGTTAACTACAGAGGGTGTTATCGAAGCAATTCCTGAAATAGCTAGTTTAGCTGAGACTTCTAAAGTAAATACTATAATGCTTACTTCAAATAGTGCTGGTGCATTACCGCTACTAGGCCAATTATTACCTGAAAAGGGTATCGATCCGAAGCAAATTCAATATGCTGGTTTATCGAGATGGGATGTTTCCAAACAAACCTTGAGATTACCGGGTTTACAAGGTGGCTGGTTCGTCTTACCTGATCCTTTTCTAACAGAGCAATTTAATACACGTTATAAAACAATTTTTAGTCAAACGCCGCACCCACTCGCTAGTTTGGCATATGATGGGATTGCAGCGATCGGTGCACTACAAAAAGAAGGTAAGGATATGTCATCAAAAAGTCTAAATTATTCTCCCGGGTTTCTTGGTGTTAATGGGTTATTTAGGTTTACAAAAAAAGGAGCAAACGTACGCGCCTTATCGATAGCAACAATCAAAAAAAGTCAGGTTATAGTAATTGACCCCGCCCCCAAATCATTCACACCTTAATCAAACCAAATTTATAAGTACAAAAAGTACTTTTAACGAGGATAGCTATAATCAGGCCTGGGAAATTGAGGAAATAAAAAAAGATACGACCATTAAAAATCTGAAATATAAGGTAAAAACATCCTATGCATTAAACGGAAGCCGTTCCGACGCTATCAACATAATAAAGTTATTTTATAAATACTATAGTGAAGTAATCGAGAAATCTTTTACTAATAACCCTATAGACTCCAAGAAGATTATCAGTAGTTACTCTGAGCTTACTGATAGAGTTATAGAAAGCATAATTTATACATGTGAGGAAGTTTTCTTAGAGAAAAGTACAAAAAATAAACTCGAAAAATTCTCCGTGCTATCCGTAGGAGGTTATGGTAGGGGGCAGATGGCGCCTTATTCAGATGTAGACATCCTGTTTCTGGTTCCTACAAAAATAACAGTAAGAATTACCAGTATAATTGAGACAACTTTATATATCCTTTGGGATCTCAAATTAAAGGTAGGTCATGCCACTAGAAACATCAGGGAATGCATAGAATTAGCCAAAGACGATTTTACTATCAGAACTTCGTTGTTAGAGAGTAGATTAATTCATGGTAACAAAGCTCTAGCACAAAATCTTGAAAATGAACTATGGGAAAAAGTATTTAAAAAATCAAAATCGGAGTTTGTAGAGGCCAAGCTATTGGAAAGAACTAGGCGCCTTAAAAAACATGGTGGTCAGAGATATGTACTCGAACCAAATATAAAGGAAGGGAAAGGTGGTCTCCGAGACCTTCAGTCTCTATTTTGGATTGCTAAATATGTTCGAGGGGTTAAATCCGTCAGCTCTCTAGTAAACTTAGGGGTGTTCACCAAAACCGAGTTCGATGATTTTCAGCGTGCGGAAGAATTTTTATGGACCATCAGAATTCATCTACATTTAATTTCGAAAAGAGCCATGGATCAGTTAACTTTTGACCTTCAAGTTGAAATAGCGGAGCGGATGGGTTTTTCGGATAGTTTAGGTAGAAGAGCAGTTGAGTACTTTATGCAAACATATTTTACTCATGCGACAAAAGTCGGAGAATTTACACGAATAATCCTGACTGATATTGAAACTCAGCATGTGAAATCCCCTTATTTAATAAAAGGCTTTTTTGATTCTTCAAAGAGAAAACGACCCAAGTCAATCTTCCAGTTAAAGCAGAAACGCATAGATGTAGAGTCAAAAGAAGTTTTTGTTAACAACCCACTAAATATATTACTGCTTTTCCAAGAAGCCTTACGGACAGGTTATCTAATACATCCTGATACAATGAGGTTAATATCTTCTAAACTAGATATAGTATATTCTTTAAGAGGTAATAAGGAAGCTGCCAAAATATTTTTAAATACTCTGCTTAAACACGGAAACCCCGAAAGGGCCTTGCGAAGAATGAACGAGTTAGGTGTTTTGGGGGCATTTATACCCCATTTCCAAGAGATAATAGCAATGATGCAATTTAATATGTATCATTCATATACCGTAGACGAACATACTATTCAGGTTATTTCAATCTTATCGCAAATTGAACGGGGCGAACTAAATGAAGAGTTACCAATTGTTTCCAATATTTTAAAAGGTAAAATTAATCGCAAAGTGCTTTATGTATCTCTATTATTACATGATATCGGCAAAGGGCGTACGGAAGATCACTCTATTATTGGTGCTAAGATAGCTAGAGAAATTAGTCCTTCGTTAGGCTTCAGCCTTAAAGATTCCGAGACTATAGAATGGTTAGTTCGCAATCACTTGCTAATGGCTGATATGGCACAAAAAAGAGATATTGCTGATCCTAGAACTGTTCGTGATTTTGCTAAAGCAGTTAAGTCTGTTTGGAGGCTTGATCTTTTAACTGTGATAACAGTTTGCGATATACGTGGTGTAGGTGAAAATATCTGGAATAATTGGAAAGCAGTATTGATTAGAGCTCTTTACAGGCAAACACGAAGAGCTCTTGAAGAGGGAATGGAAGCTTTAAATAGAGAACAGCGTGGAGCAGATGCGAAAAAGAAATTGCGTTTATTTTTATCAAAATGGACGAATGGTCCTCTAAAGATTGAAACCAATCGTCATTATGCACCATATTGGCAAGGATTACATGTAACCGCTCATGTTGATTTTGCCGAAATGCTGATTGACATTGCAGAAACTGAAATTAGTGTTCGTCTGACTACTGATTTAGATCGCGATGCCACAAGGGCTTGCTTTGTTATGTATGATCACCCAGGAATTTTTACTCGAATTACTGGAGCCTTGGCGCTAGTTGGAGCTAATGTAGTAGATGCTAGAGCCTATACATCGAAAGATGGGTTTGGTACCAATGCGTTTTGGGTTCAAGATGATAACGGCCATCCTTATGATACTAAAAAATTATCAAAACTAAAAGCTATGATAGAAAAAACTTTAGGTGGAGAAATTATACCACAAAATGAGCTTAACCATAAAATCAAAAAACGTGAGAAAGATTTTGCAGTACCAACAGCAATAAGTTTTGATAACAACGGCTCAGATATTTATACCATAATTGAAGTAGATACCCGAGATAGAAAAGGTTTATTGTACGACCTGTCAAAGACACTAACAGGTGCAAATATATATATTGCATCAGCCGTTATTTCTACTTACGGAGTTCAGGTCGTGGATACATTTTATGTTAAAGATATGTTTGGATTGAAGCTTTACTCAAAGTCCAAACAAGATAAAATCGAAAGTCGTCTACGGGAAGCCATCCTCAAGGGATCTGAACGAGCCCTCGAATGAAAAAATCACAAACCTTACTCACTTCATTAACTACTGTTGGAAGCTGGACTATTATATCTAGGATATTCGGTTTTATAAGAGATATTTTCATTGCTACTTTTTTAGGTTCCGGTCCAGTTGCGGAGGCTTTTTTGATTGCTTTTTCGTTACCTAATATGTTTCGTACATTCTTTGCAGAAGGAGCACTAAATTTATCTTTTGTTCCAATATTTTCAAAGAAATTGAGAGATAAAAAAGCTGCAAGACTCTTCGCCGAACAAACCTTGTTCTATTTATTAGGTGGTCTCATTATTTTAAATATATTGGCGCAAGTTATAATGCCTTGGTTAATTTTTGCTATGGCTTCGGGCTTTTATTTCGATGATCGATTTGAGCTTGCAGTCATTTATACTCGTATAACATTCCCCTATATTATGTTTATAAGTATCACGGCATTATTATCAGGCGTCATGAATTCTATTGATAAGTTTGCAGCGGCAGCGGCAGCTCCAGTTCTATTAAATGTAATTTTCATTTCCGCTTTAACTCTATCGAATTACCTAAATTGGGATACTGGTTTAAGTTTAGCGTGGGCTGTTCCAATCGCTGGTTTCTCTCAAATGTGTTTGCTCTGGTATACTGCTAGCCGAGCAGGGTTTATTTTAATACCAAAATTTTCACCGCTAAACCCGGAGTTAAAGAGATTATTCCGTGTAGCTCTTCCAGCTATATTAGCTGGAGGTCTAATACAAATAAATTTATTGGTCGGTAGGCAAGTAGCTAGTTATCATGAGGGCGGCGTCGCGTGGTTAAGCTACGCGGATAGAGTTTATCAGTTACCACTTGGGGTCGTTGGAATTTCAATTGGTATAGTATTACTACCAAATCTAGCACGGAAACTAGCCAACAATGATATGCAAGGAAGCCAAGATTCATTTAATAGATCTTTAGAGTTTGCGCTAGCTTTAACCTTACCAGCTGCCATTGCAATAATAGTTATTTCCGAACCACTAATCTCAGTTTTATACGAACGGGGAGCATTCTCTCAAATAGATACAGCTAATACGTCAGCAGCATTAGTTATTTATGCTTTTGGATTACCAGCTTTTGTTGGACAAAAAATACTTCAACCAATCTTTTATGCTCGAGAAAATACTCGTACACCACTTTATTTCGCATTAATGGCAATGATAGTGAATTTAGTATTAGCCGTAGGTTTTTCTCCTGTCCTTGGGTACTTAGCCCCTGCTATGGGGACAACAATTGCGAGCTGGTGTATGGTCATCCTTTTAAGCAGGGGCTCCAGGAAATACGGTTTAGCGGTCCAAATAGATAACAGAAATAAAAAGATACTACCACGCATCTTTTTATCAGCAATTCTTATGGGATTAATTTTATATGTTACAAATATTTTTTTTGATATGGTTCCCAATGATATAATAAATAAGTATCTCAGGGCCATTATGTTGATAGTTATAGGCTTCCTATCTTACATATGTATTGGACAGGTAGTTGGTGGATTTAAACTTAAGAAATTAAAAAACTATTTTAAAAACTAACAACGTATAGTAATACGACAGTCTATAACTAAGTTATATTGACCTAGGTAAACTACTTGTTTAGGCACTAATATAATTTCTTAATGGGACGTCAAAATGAATGATAAAGTTTTTACTCCAAGGGTGTTTTCGGGCATCCAACCATCTGGTGACCTAACATTAGGAAACTACCTTGGGGCAATTAAGCGTTTTGTTGCAATGCAAAATTTAGATTATGAAACTATCTACTGCATGGTCGACTTGCATGCTATAACTGTTTGGCAGGATCCTACCGAACTAGTTAATAGCACTAGAGAGTTGTGTGCAGGTTTTATTGCTTCGGGACTAGATCCAAATGAATCAATCCTATTTAATCAGTCTAAAGTAGCTGAACATACCCAGCTGGCTTGGGTATTTAATACCATCGCTAGAATGGGTTGGTTAAATAGAATGACTCAATTTAAAGATAAAGCCGGCAAAAATAGAGAGAATGTATCGGTCGGTTTGTTTGCTTATCCGACATTAATGGCAGCAGATATCTTATTATATCACGCAACTCATGTACCTGTTGGGGAGGATCAAAAACAGCATTTAGAGCTTACTCGAGACATAGCATTAAAATTCAACCATGACTACCGTACCGATTTCTTTCCTATTACCGAACCTGTAATAGAGGGCGCCGGGACAAGAGTCATGTCACTGCGAGATGGTACAAAAAAAATGTCAAAGTCAGATCCTTCGGAACTAAGTAGAATAAACTTAACAGATACCCAGATAATATTGCTCTTAAGATTCAAAAGGCCCGTACTGATCCCGACGGCATTCCATCTGAGATAAATGGTCTTTCAGGAAGACCAGAAGCGACCAATCTTGTCAATATATTTGCAGCTCTTTCAGATTTAAGTGTTGAACAAATATTAATTCAATACGGTGGTAAGAATTTTTCCTATTTCAAAAAAGCACTTTCTGAAAAAGCTGTTGAGGAGCTTTCCAATATTTCAAACGAAATGTCTCGTCTGATGAAAGAGCCTTCAGAAATAGACAAGATACTTAATAAAGGTGCTGACCGAGCAAAGGAAATAGCAATACCAATCCTTAAGAAGACTTATGATATAATTGGAATGGTAAGATAAAAATTTAAAGTTATTTATCCAAATATCCTTGTTTGTATTAAAGGTAGAAATTTTTAATCTTATTGAAATATTTCAACTAGCGGCCTATCATGTTACCTCAGAGTGTTAAATTATGTTGGTACTGGAGCAATATAGATGAGAAAATTCCTAGTAGTATTAGATGATAGCATGGAATGCTTGAATGCAATGCGTTTTGCAGCCATGCGAGCAGCAAATACAGGGGGTGGTGTAGAAGTTTTAGCCATCATTCGTCCTGAGGAATTTAATCATTGGATCGGGGTAGGAGACCTGATGCGACAAGAGTCAAGAGAAAACATAAACAATCATTTCGAAGAGTTTGCGGCCTGGATGAAAGAAAAACATGGCATTGATCCCGAACTCGTAATTCGTGAAGGTGAGCCCATACCAGAGATAATTTCACAGGTTACTGAAGATCCAGAAGTTGGGATTTTAGTTTTGGGTGCTGGAACCAGCGTAGATGGGCCCGGACCGCTAGTTTCAGCATTAACCAGAATGGCTGGCACTTTACCAATACCAATAACAATAGTTCCAGGGGACATGACCGAAGAACGTTTAAACGCAATAAGTTGATCAACGACAAGACTTTTTAAATACAAACGGGTAGGAAAGCTTAGAATCGTTCTAAAGAGTTGATTTGCATAGCTAGAAGCACTATATCGTAATATAGAACCAAAAAAAGGAATCTATAAAATGTTTATACAAACTGAAGTAACTCCCAATCCAGCAACTTTAAAATTTTTACCTGGAAATACAGTTCTGGAATCTGGAACAGCGGACTTTCCGAATAAAAGTACTTCAGAAAAATCTCCACTTGCAGTTCGAATTTTTGAAAATGAAGGAGTTGAAGGGGTTTTCCTAGGAACCGACTTCATAACTGTCACAAAGAGTGAAAGTGTAGAATGGGATCATATAAAAACGGCTATTCTAGGTTCAATTATGGCTCATTATCAATCGGGTCAGCCAGCAGTTAGCGTTGAATCTACAGCGTCCGGACATGCTAGTCATTCGGGAGAAAATTCCGAAATAGTTTCACAGATTACAGAACTACTAGATACCAGAGTACGGCCGGCCGTAGCTCAAGATGGTGGTGATATAGTGTTTCATGGTTTTGACTCAGGCGTAGTATACTTGCATATGCAAGGCGCTTGCGCTGGATGCCCTTCATCGACGTTAACTTTGAAAATGGGAATTGAAAACCTTTTACGGCATTACATTCCAGAGGTTCTTGAGGTTAGGCCAGTTGCAGTCTGATCTAGCCATACTTGGATTTGATACCTCACAATCTCACTGCGCGGCGGCCTTACTAAAAAATGAATCGGAAATTATAACCGAACTGACGAAAATGCAGAAAGGCCAAGTTGAGAATTTATTCCCGATTCTTGAGACGTTAATAGAAAAAAATTCAATTTCATGGAATGCGTTAGATGCAGTTGCTGTTGGTATTGGCCCCGGAAATTTTACCGGCATCAGGTTATCAGTTTCAGCTGCCCGGGGAATAGCTCTTGGCCTTGGTATTCCGGCAATCGCTGTCTCTAGCTTTGAACTAATGAAAGTGGGACTTGATTTGACCATAGATAATAAAGGTATAGAAATATTTTCGCTCCCAGGTCCACGAGATTCCGCATATATCCAAATATTTAAAAACAACATGGCAATTGATGATGGTCAACAGATCAATATTCAAACTCTTGATCTTGATATTCCATTTAAGGATCAAACAACCGTTATTGGTTACCGAGCCACAGAGATTGCAACGAAGCTTCAATGCAATTATTTAGAAAAAGAGCTGTTAAATATACCAGAGAATATTATTAAAGTCGCAAAAAACAAATTTGTTACTGGGTTAGCTAAAGTTAGCCGCCCCACTCCTTTGTATATCAAAGCTGCCGACGCAGAAGAATCAAAAGAAAAAATGGTTAATATTTTGTGTTAAATCCATACGAGTTGTCATCAATACATCATCAGTGTTTTATCAAACCAAGGCCTTGGACCGCAGAGGAATTCTCCCAACTTTTAAAAAAAACACTATTAATACAAAAATCAAGATCATTCTTAATAGGCAGAATAGTTGAAAGTGAGGCCGAAATACTCACGTTAGCTGTTTCACCATCAGAGCGTAGGAAAGGCTTGGCATCATTCCTAATGGACAGTTTTATTAGAAAAGCAAAACTAGCCCGTGTTGGTAGAATTATCCTAGAAGTTGCCGAAGATAATAAACCTGCATTAGATTTATATACGAAATTTTCATTTATGAGAGTTGGAGAAAGGAAAGCCTATTACAGTCCAAAAACTCAGGTTTCCGTGAGTAACGCACTAGTACTAGAGCACAACATTTCCTATGAATTATAAAAATCCAGATAAGCTTCTCTGGAAGATCAAGTCTATAGCCCTAAAAAAAATAAAATATGGTTGACGAAGACCAATATAAAGTACCTTACTATGAAATCTATTTATATAGAAATTATTGAATTAACTAAATTAATTAGTTAATGTAGAAGTCTGAAAAATTAACTTGGGGGTAAACCATGAATATAAAAAAAATAATATCTAGCGTTGCTGCTATCGTATCTTTAAGTACGATAAACGCTTTTGCTGATCCAGCAATAATTTACGACTTGGGTGGAAAGTTTGATAAATCATTCAATGAAATGGCTTATACTGGAGCAGAGAGATGGAAAGCAGATACTGGTGGCAATTATCGTGAAATAGAATTATCTTCTGAAGCGCAACGTGAACAAGCGCTCCGTAGATTTGCCGAAGCTGGGAATAATCCGATAGTAATGGCTGGCTTTGCGTTTTCAACAGTTTTAGGTGAAGTAGCAAAAGACTATCCTGATACCCGATTCGCGGTAATCGATGGCTATGTTCCAGACCAGAGTAACGTTCTGAATATAGGGTTTACTGAGCATACGGGTTCATATTTAGTTGGTATGATGGCCGCTATGAAGAGTGAAACAGGTATCGTTGGTTTTGTTGGGGGAATGGATATACCAATAATCAGTCGATTTGGATGTGGATATGTTCAAGGAGTAAAAGCGGTAAATCCTGACGCTACAATAATTTACAACATGACAGGAACAACACCATCTGCCTGGAATGACCCAGTTAAAGGCGGTGAGCTTACTAAAGCTCAGGTAAGTCAAGGCGCCGACGTAGTATATCATGCAGCGGGTGGTACTGGAGTTGGTGTACTCCAAGCAGCGGCTGATGCTGGTATTTTGGGGATCGGCGTAGACTCCAATCAAAACTACATGCATCCTGGCAAAGTCTTAACTTCAATGGTCAAGAGAGTAGACACAGGTGTGTACGACTCTTTTAAGGCTGGAGCTGATTTAGCAGGAGGTTTTGCCACCTTATCCCTTGGAAATGGTGGAATTAGCTATGCTATGGATGAACATAATGCACATCTTGTTTCTGCAGACATGGTGACGGCAGTAGAAGCTGCAAAAGCAAAGATCGTTTCTGGTGAATTGGTAGTCCATGACTATATGTCAGATTCTAGTTGCCCCGTTAAATAAATAGGCATTACGGTGGAAAAACAATCTACAAAGAGGCGGCATAGTTATGCCGCCTCTTCTA
Organism: Paracoccaceae bacterium; assembly: GCA_049602715.1. GTDB lineage: Bacteria > Pseudomonadota > Alphaproteobacteria > Rhodobacterales > Rhodobacteraceae. Next base: position 38,882 of record JBMYRX010000005.1, read on the forward strand.
TTGAACTAATTGATATTTCAAAGTCCTTTGGCCCTGTTGAAGCTAACAAAAATATTTCAATGAAGGTCACTGAGGGAACTATCCATGGAATAATTGGAGAAAATGGGGCTGGAAAATCTACATTGATGTCGATTCTTTATGGTTTCTATAAGGCTGATAAAGGGAAGATCTTAATTAATGGTGAATCGGTCAACATAACAGACTCAAATGCAGCTATAGCTGCAGGCATAGGAATGGTATTTCAACACTTTAAGTTAGTCGAAAACTTTACTGTTCTTGAAAATGTTGTTTTAGGTGTTGAAGATGGTCCTTTTTTAAACTCTTCAATACAAAAGGCTAGGGTAAACTTGAAAGCGTTAGCCAACGAGTATGAATTAAATGTAGATCCCGATGCAACAATTGACTCTTTAGGGGTAGGAATACGCCAACGAGTAGAGATTTTAAAAGCATTATATAGAAAAGCTAAAATACTTATATTAGATGAGCCTACCGGAGTTCTTACTCCAGCCGAAGCCGATCACCTTTTTCGAATATTAAAGAATTTAAAAGAAGAGGGAAAAACTATAATTTTTATCACTCATAAACTCAGAGAGATAATGGAAATTACTGATACTGTAAGTGTTATGAGACAGGGCGAAATGACAGCTACGGTAAGAACAAAGGATACAAACCCTAGTGAACTCGCCGAGTTAATGGTCGGACGAAAAGTTCTTCTAAGAGTTGATAAAAAACCTTCCAACCCTGGGAAGAAAGTCTTGAATATTCAGAGTCTTAATGTGGTCGACCACGACGGTATCCAACGCCTAAGAAATATTAACCTTTCCGTGAACGCGGGTGAAATCTTAGGAATTGCAGGGGTTGCGGGAAATGGTCAATCCGAACTCCTAGAGGTCTTAGGTGGGATAACAGAAGCAAACGGCTCGATAACGGTTAATGGTCAAGAAATCCCATTAGATGGGAAACATGCCAACGGCCAATCTAGACGACAGAATAATATTGCTCATGTTCCAGAAGATAGACAGCATCTTGGATTAATCATGGAATTTAAGGCTTGGGAGAATATAGCTTTAGGATATCACAATAACAAAAATTATCAGCATAATAATTTTTTGATGGATAATGAGAGAATTAAACAGGATGCTTTCTCTAAGATGAATCAATTTGATGTCAGACCTAATAATACAAACCTTGTTACAAAGGGTTTCTCCGGCGGCAATCAGCAAAAGTTAGTTCTATCTCGTGAAATTGAACGAAACCCAGACTTATTGCTAGTTGGTCAACCAACAAGGGGTGTTGATATAGGGGCTATTGAATTTATTCATCAACAGCTAATCAGATTAAGGGACTCTGGGAAAGCTATTCTGCTGGTTAGCGTCGAGTTAGACGAGATCCTATCGTTGTCAGATAGGATAATGGTTATGTTTGACGGTAAAATAATGGGTGAGCGCGATCCACTGACAACTAACGAAAAAGAGTTAGGTTTACTAATGGCCGGTATCAGTGAGGCGAGTGATTAATGGAAACCTTGCCTAAATGGATTGATATGATTGTTATTCCTCTATTAGGTGTATTAATATCATTGTTGGTATCAGCCGTTATAATTTTGTTAATTGGAGAAAGCCCAATTGATGCCCTAAATTTAATGATCACTGGTGCTCTTGGCTCAACTTATGGTTGGGGTTATACTTTGTATTATGCAACCAATTTTATATTTACCGGGTTAGCTGTTTCTGTAGCTTTTCATGCCAGAATGTTTAACATTGGCGGAGAAGGGCAAGCAGCAATTGGTGGGTTAGGAGTTGCCGTTGTTTGTTTATCATTTGGTTGGAGTCATTGGGTACCCGCGCTCTTAGCAGCATCGGTGGGTGCAGCAGTTTTTGGTGCTTTGTGGGCAGCGATACCAGCATATTTACAAGCTAAACATGGTAGCCATATCGTTATAACTACAATAATGTTTAACTTTATTGGTGCATCAATACTAAATTATTTATTAGTTAATGTTATGCGACCTGAGGGTTCTATGGACCCCGCAACTGCAAAATTCCCAGAGTCCACGCATTTACCAACTCTTCATGATATCCTTGATTTATTTGGAATTGCGTTTTCTAAAGCCGGCCCTGCCAATGTGAGTTTTATTATTGCCTTATTGGCATGCCTAGCAGTCTGGCTTCTAATATGGCATACGAGACTTGGGTATCAAATAAGAGCCTACGGATATTCAGAGTCAGCGGCAGTCTATGCTGGAATTAAACCTTTTAAGATTATTATGGTTTCAATGTTAATTTCTGGAGCATTAGCTGGAATGATGGCTACAAACAATGTCATGGGGGAAGCCGAAAGGCTTGTTATGAATTCAACTGAAGGAGCCGGATTTATCGGTATTGCTGTCGCTCTAATGGGACGAAGCCATCCTTTAGGCGTGCTACTTGCCGCACTTCTTTTTGGCTTTCTTTACCAGGGAGGTGCAGAATTAGCAATGTGGACTTCTATCCCTCGTGAATTGATAGTGGTAATTCAAGCTCTTGTAATACTCTTTACTGGTGCCCTAGAAAATATGGTGCGTATGCCGCTGAATTGGCTTTGGCTAAAAGCTCGATCAGGTAAAAACTAATGGAATTTCTGATAATAATCCAGGTCCTAGACTCAACTATCAGACTTGCAGTACCACTGCTGTTATGTAGTCTCGCGGGACTTTTTAGTGAAAGGGCTGGGATATTTGACATAGGGCTAGAGGGTAAAATGCTAGCCGCTGCATTTTTTGCTGCTGCTACAGCAGCTGTTACAGGATCAGTATGGTTAGGTTTGTTATTTGGTGTCTCAGCCTCAATGCTATTCTCATTATTACATGGTCTTGCGTCTATCACATTTCGCGGCAATCAGCTTATCTCAGGAGTTGCTATAAACTTTCTCGCTGCCGGTATAACTGTTCTAATTGGACAAAGTTGGTTTAAACTTGGAGGACGAACACCTTCATTAAGTGGTAATGCCCGATTTAACGAATTGACATTACCATTCGCAGATAAAGTTTCTGATATCCCTATCATTGGTCCTATTTACTCTGAATTGTTATCAGGTCATACCGCATTAGCTTACTTATCAATTCTTTTAGTTCCTTTAAGTTGGTATGTATTATATCGAACACGATTCGGCCTCAGACTTAGAGCAGTAGGTGAAAATCCTGCAGCTGTAGATACAGCTGGAATTTCGGTAATAAAGCTTAGGTATTCTGCAATCATTATCTGTGGTCTTTTATGTGGTTTAGCTGGCGCTTATTTGTCCACTGGTTTAGCCGCAGGTTTTGTAAAAGATATGAGTGCTGGAAGAGGTTTTATTGCTCTTGCTGCATTAATTTTTGCAAAATGGCGACCGTGGCATATTTTAACAGCAACACTCTTATTTGGTTTTCTCGAAGCGATTTCAAACAGATTCCAAAATATAGACATTTTTGGATTTATTTTACCTATTCAACTGATGCAGGCATTGCCTTACGTACTGACAGTAGTAATACTTGCAGGTTTTGTTGGAAAAGCTATTCCACCACTAGCAGGGGGGGTTCCTTACACAAAAGAATAATCATTGCTCCGATTTGTCGCACAGCATTGATATACTCCAACAAATTCGTTGTTGCAGATCTACACTGAAGGGGTCTAATTAATATTCATGCAAATATACCTTCCCATCGCAGAAGTATCTATTAATGCCTTCATATTATTAGGTCTTGGAGGTATTGTCGGTATTTTATCTGGCATGTTTGGTGTAGGTGGTGGATTCTTAATGACACCTCTCCTTTTTTTCATCGGTATCCCACCAGCAGTTGCTGTCGCAACTGAAGCTAATCAAATAGTTGCCTCGTCTTTCTCTGGTTTTTTAGCGCATTTCAAACGTAAAAATGTAGATATAAAGATGGGCTGTGTTCTATTATTCGGTGGACTGGTTGGTGCAGCCATAGGGGTTCAGGTGTTTGCTATATTAAGAGACGTTGGCCAAGTAGATCTACTAGTAAAACTATGTTACGTGATGTTCCTTGGCATAATTGGTATTCTAATGTTCTTAGAAAGTCTCAGAGCTATAACAAGATCAAGACGTACAAGACCTACTCAAAGAGTAAAGAAACGGCATAACTGGGTTCATGCCTTACCAGTTAAAACAAAATTCAGAACATCAGGATTATACATTTCAACAATCCCACCAATAACTATCGGATTCTTGGTAGGACTACTATCTGCAATTATGGGTGTGGGCGGTGGATTTATTATGGTACCTGCGATGATCTATATATTGGGCATGCCCACTAAAGTTGTAGTTGGTACTTCTTTATTTCAAATTATTTTTGTTACAGCTTTTGCTACTATCATGCACGCTACCACTAACTATACAGTCGACATGGCTTTGGCAGTTCTACTTCTAATAGGAGGTGTTTTTGGTGCTCAAATTGGAACCAGAATAGGACTTAGATTAAAGGCAGAACAATTAAGAATTTTGCTTTCACTTATAGTTATATTAGTTTGCCTTAAAATCGCAGGTGAATTAGTTTTAGAACCTAGTGATTTATTTTCACTAGATTACGGTATAGATCATTGATTTTGAAATTATTCATCACTCTGATCTCATATCTCTTAGCGAATAATGTCTTCGCAGAAGAGTTAGTTGCACAATTATCGAAGGACGAAGTAGCAATTACAGCAAATTTTGATGGTTCAGAAATATTTATATACGGGGCAATAAAGCGAGATGGGCCTACTAACTCGAATAACCCCTTGGAAGTCCTAATAACAGTTGCCGGACCGGAAAAGCCTATTAATGTTCGAAGAAAATCTAAAAGGGCATTAATTTGGGTGAACACAGAGTCTATGGAAATAGACTCAGCGCCAAGCTTCTATGCCATAGCTTCGACTGGAAATCTTGAGGAAGTAATCAATAATACAGAAGATTTGAGGCACAAGGTATCTATTAATCGAACTATTAGATCTGTAGGAAATTATGAAAAAATAAAAAACGCAGAAGATTTTACAGAAGCATTAATTCGTATTCGGCAAAAAAATAATCTTTATCAAGAATTAGACAATAGTATTTCATTGATAGACAATACTTTATTTGCAACGAATATAACTCTTCCCGCCAATCTCATTGAGGGGGACTATAAAATCCGCTTTTTCTTGATACGTGAAGGAAAAATCTTGGATCACCTTTCAACAAATATCCCAGTTAACAAAGTTGGACTAGAACGTTGGATTTTTGTTTTATCCAGAAGGTCACCATTTGCGTACGCACTACTATCGTTATTTATTGCTATATCTTCTGGTTGGATGGCGTCTACGGTGTTCCGATATATCAGAGTATAGGTTTAAACTTTATACTCTAGATCGTCTATGCTTAAAGGTTGACTGGGTCTCTCCAATCTATTTTTATCCACCCAAATAAGTGTGCTTTGTGCCCGGGTTACAGCAACATAAGCTAATCTCTTCCATAAAGGTATTCCTGCCTCAATCCGCCCGGAGCTCGCAGCCGCAAATATGTCTGGAGCAAACACCTGTACTGTTTTCCATTGTGATCCCTGAGACTTGTGAACAGTAATTGCCGCTCCATGTAAAAAAGAAGCTCCCATACGTGCAGCAAAAGGAATAAATGGTTGATCTTCATCGTTAGTTTCAATTTTTATTATTGAAGCTGCACTAACTTCTGGATCCTCTGCACCTAAAACATGTAGTTTGGAAAAACCTGTTTTCCTCCCTGGTCCAAGATATATGACCTGGGCGCCCTTTACTAGACCTCTAGCCTCCAAATCAACTCTCTTTTTCCGATGTTTTATAGGTAGCTCAATCCCATCACAGATTAACGGTTCACCTGGAATTAATTCATTTAAAGAAGTACCAAACGCTAATCGATAAGCATTAATTAGTCGAATTCTGGTCTTATTACGCCATACCAGCACTGGAGACCTAGACATTAAATCGGCATTTACGCGAGAGGCTCGGATGATACGTTTGTCAGTTTTTGATACTTCCTCAATCAAACTCTCAAAGTCAGAGAACGTTATTTGCGGATTTCCTAGAGCATGTGCTAAATCTAAAATTGGATTATCTGAGCTTTGCCGATGTACTCTTGATAAATAGATTTTTCTATCTTTATCTAAACTTTCAAATACCATTTTGTCAGATTTTGATATTGATGGAAGTTGAGCAGGATCTCCAAACAATATTAGTGTGGTAAATAACTCTGATAAATCTTTTAGTTGATCACTATCTAGCATCGAAGCCTCATCAACAAACCCAATATCCAAAGGTTCTTCTCGTCTCTTCCAACCTTTTATAAAGTCTGATCCTTTTATTCCTATGCTAGCAAGAGCTCCTGGTATCGAGTTATTTATGTTATAGAATTGAAGAGCTCGATCTAAAGAGGACCCATCAAAACGCTCTACTTCTGGTTTTTTTCCAGAACCTGAAAGCCAGTTAGCAATCTTTTCATAATCAGGATGATAAAGCGGCGTATATAGAGCCCTGTGAATTGTGGTCGCTGGGACCTTCCTATTTCTTAGTATACTAGCTGCTTTATTTGTTGGGGCTAGAATTGATAATGTTCTAAATTCCTCGCTTATTACTTTGAAATATTCTGATGAATTAACTATCACACCACTTTTTTTTACCGCTTCAACTAAATCTGCGAGTAACATAGTCTTTCCAGAACCAGCTTTACCAATGATTGCTAAAATTTTATTAACTTGGGGCTTTTCTTTAATCGCTGTATTAAGGTTAATATCAACCCCGCTCTCCAGTAAACTATTTTTAATAGTATCATAAGCTTGAATTTGATCAGGAGAGTAATCTATGTATTTGGAAACATCTGCCATTTGAAAAGGTGTATAAGTATTATAATCAAAACTCTAGTATTTTTAAATTAATAGCGTATCAAAGATGTCATAGACAATTTAAGAATTTCTACTAAAACGGGCTCTGAATATTAACTAATGGGGGTTTTATGACTATTCATATTGGCGCTTCAAGTGAAGATATTGCCGAAACAGTATTATTACCAGGAGATCCATATAGGGCTAAATGGGCTGCACATACCTTTCTGGATGATGTAAAACTAGTTAATGAAACTCGGGGGATGCTGGGTTTCACAGGATATTGGAAAGGTAATAAGGTTACTGTCCAAGGATCAGGTATGGGGATGCCATCTCTCTCGATATATGTTAATGAACTAATTAGAGAATATAGTGCAAAAACGCTAATTAGAATTGGATCTACTGGCGCCATGCAAGAAAGTATAGCACTTAGAGATATAATATTAGCTGTTACAGCTTCAACTATTTCAAATCCCTCAACCAGTATTTTTAAAGACTTAAATTTTTCTCCCGTGGCAAATTGGGAACTTCTTAATAAAGCAGCTAAAATTGCTGAAGCAAAAAAACTTAAAACTCATATAGGCGGGATTTACTCTTCTGACACGTTTTATGATGAACGACCCGATCTAACCAAAGAAATGATTCGACATGGGGTATTAGCGGTAGAAATGGAAACTGCTGAACTCTATACACTTGCGGCTCGGTACAATTGTAGAGCCTTATCGATATTAACCGCATCTGATCATCTTATAACAAAAGAAGAATTACCCTCTTCCGAAAGAGAAAAAAGTTTCTCATCAATGGTCGAACTTGCTTTGGAAACGGCTTTAGGGGAATAGTTACGGTTTTAGTCTATAACCTGTTCGGAATATAAAAGCTATTACGGCCACACATGCGAGGGTAAATACAGCAATCGCAAGCAAGCTTATTCCAACATTTACATCAGCTGTTCCAAAAAAAGACCACCTAAAACCAGAAATTAAATAAACTATCGGATTAAACATAGAAATAACTTGCCATATTGGAGGTAACATTGAAATCGAATAAAAACTTCCTCCTAAAAATACTAACGGTGTAAGAACCAATAGCGGTATCATCTGAACTTGATCAAAGTTCTTGGCCCAAATTCCAATAATAAATCCAAAGAGACTAAAGCTTAAACAGGTTAATAATAGGAAAAGTAACATTAAAATGGGATACTGTATCTTTAGATCAACAAATAAATGCGCTGTGACTAGTACCACAAGACCAATCATAAAAGATTTTGTTGCAGCAGCTCCAACGTAACCTATGATAATTTCAAAAGAATTTATTGGCGCTGACAAAACTTCAAAAATTGTCCCAACGAATTTTGGTAAATATATTCCAAAGCTAGCAAAAGAAGTACTCTGAGTCATTATATTTAACATGATAAGACCAGGAACAATGTACGCACCATAACTCACATTATCTATAGCCCCTACTCTACTTCCGATAGCAGTCCCAAAAACAACAAAATATAGTGAGGTTGAAATTATTGGAGACACGAAACTCTGTAAAAAAGTACGAAAAAACCTAGTCATCTCATAAATATAAATAGCTCTGATAGCTGCTAGGTTCATTTATTTTACTCCAACCAAATCTGTAAAAATTTCTTCCAGTGTCGACTGGCGTGTAGAAACATCCCTAAGGACCATTCCGGCATTCGAAATGTCATTCAATAACTTGGTAATACCAGTTCTTTGAGAGTTTACATCGTAAGAATAAATCAAAATATTCCTTTTACTATTAAACTCAAGATTATATTTGGTTAAAGATTTTGGGATTTTGTCAATTGGTTCTTGTAATTCTATTTTTAGCTCTTTTTTTCCTAATTTTTCCATTAGGGCTTTTTTCTCGCTAAGCAATACCATTTTCCCATGATCCATTACTCCTATTCTATCGGCTATAGCTTCGGCTTCCTCTATATAATGAGTGGTAAGAATGATTGTCACTCCAGCCTCTCGAAGTGAATTAACAATAGCCCACATGTCTTTCCGGAGTTCAACATCTACTCCTGCTGTGGGTTCATCTAAAAAAAGTATTCTTGGTTCGTGGCTCAAAGCCTTAGCAATCAAAACTCTGCGTTTCATACCACCCGATAGCTGCATTATCGGAGTATCACATTTATCTTCTAAGGATAGTTTTTTAAGAACTTCTCTCAAGTAAGCGTCGTTTTTCTTGTGTCCAAATAAACCTCTAGAAAACCTTAAAGTATTCATAACAGTTTCAAATGAATCTAAAAATAGTTCTTGAGGAACTAAGCCAATTAAGCTTCGCGTCGCTCGATAGTCACTAATCGCGTCAAAACCTCCTACCATTATCGTACCTGATGAAGGTTTAACCAGCCCACACACTAGAGAAATTAATGTTGTTTTACCTGCACCATTAGGTCCCAATAAAGCTAAAATTTCTCCTTCTAAGATATCTAAAGAAATATTTTCTAAAGCGTTAATTTCTGAACTTTTAGAATTATATATCTTGGAGAGATTATTTATACTAATTATAGATTGCAAAATATAAATTTCTCCGACTGCGGTTTCTTTCGGTGTGTAAGGCTTTATATGGTGTTTATACCTACAGTGTACAACCCCCTCCATCATCATATATACTTAAGAAAAATAATCA
>JBMYRX010000006.1:0-42962 GCA_049602715.1 Paracoccaceae bacterium
TAGAATCAATATTTTTTAGTTGTTCATTAAAAGATGTAGTACAGCTAAAAAGGGTGAGAACTAAGCTGGTTAGGAGAAAATATTTAAGAGATTTTTTTAAAGTCATAATATTTAGTAGCCCTTATTTAGTTTGGACTCAATCCTTCAATTAACGGAACAAATCTAACTGGAAACAGTTCTTCATAAATAAATTCAGTTTCTTCGCGGAAAACTTTAATTAGTTTTTGAATAGAATCAGATTGCCCTACTGGAATTATCATTTTACCACCAACTTTTAGTTGCTTTAAGAGATGCGTTGGAGGATCTTCAGCGGCAGCAGTGACCATTATTCGATCAAATGGGGCCTGTTCAGGAAGGCCAAGACAACCATCTTTGCTAAGAACTGTAACATTATTTATATTTAATCTTACGAATAGTTTTTCAACATAATTCGTAAGTTTTGCATGCCTGTCCAAAGTGTATACCCGCCGTGATAATTTACTTAAAATTGCAGCCTGATATCCTGAACCAGTACCGATTTCTAAAACTTTGTTTCGTGGTTGAACATCTAATGCTTGTGTCATTAGCCCAACAATCGAGGGTTGACTGATCGTTTGAGCACAGGAAATAGGAAGCGGAACATCATCATACGCTCGTTCCTCAAAAGGCCCTTTTATGAATTCTGCTCTATCCATCTCTTCCATGGCAGATAGCACCCGTTTGTCTAAAACACCTTTAGACCTTAAACTATAAAGAAATTGCATTATTTGCTCTGGGTTTTTATGCTTTATGTTTCGCATTCTAGGTTTTTCTTTAAATCATCCATTAACTCATAACTAGTAAGATTACAGGTCATAGGTGTCACCGAGATATACCCATTTAGGTTTGCATGTACGTCTGTACCTATTTCTGTAGGAATATCTTGACGGTTTCCCTTAATCCAAAGAAAGTCTCTACCATTTGGAGCAGTGGTTGGTTCTACGTTAAATTTTGTGTTTCTCAACCCTTGAGACACTACTCTAATACCCTGTACATTTCGCGACTGAACTGGAGGAAAATTCACATTATAAAAAGTTTTATAGCCTGCTCCCCCCCAATTGGCCTTTTTAAAAATATCCATTATTAAAGATTCACCAAACCGTGAGGCAGCTTCGAACGGGTTTTCTAATTTGATATTTTCAGGTCCGTAGTATTGAGATAGAGCTATTGACCGTATTCCTTGTAGAGCACCTTCCATTGCGGCTCCGACTGTTCCAGAGTAAATAGTATTTTCACCTGAATTATTACCCTTATTAATACCTGATAAAATCAAATCAGGTTTGCCTTTCTTTGAAATATAGTGGAGACCAGCCAATACACAATCTGCTGGAGATCCTTGAATTGCTATTTTCTGATCTGATACTTTAGACACGCGCGTTGGGTTAATATAGTTTATACAATGTCCTACACCGGATTGTTCAGATTCTGGTGCCACTAACCAAACTTCACCATGAGGCCCAGCTAATTCAAGAGCTATTTGATTTAATATTTTTATCCCTGGTGCATTAATTCCATCATCATTTGTAACCAATATTCGCATTAAAATACCCTTTTTCTATCCACTTTATGTAGATTATTTTCTAAATAAGTTTTCCTTCATTATTAATAGAAGAATTTCCTCCCATGTAGCCCTTGAGTACGGTAGGTATAGAGACTGAGCCATCTTCTTGCTGATAGTTTTCTATAACAGCTATAAGAGAACGCCCCACTGCTAAACCAGATCCATTTAACGTATGAACAAATTCTGGTTTACCTCCCTTAAGTGGTTTAAATCGAGCATTCATTCTTCGAGCTTGAAAGTCTCCACATAGGGACACCGAACTTATTTCACGATATTTATTTTGCCCTGGCAACCAAACCTCTAGGTCATGAGTAATTTTTGCTCCAAACCCTATATCACCAGCGCATAGTTTTACAGTGCGATATGGTAGTTCTAAAGATTCTAAGATGCCCTCTGCACATTTAGTCATGCGATAGAGTTCCTCTAAAGATTGCTGCGGAGTACTGATCGATACCATCTCTACTTTTTCGAACTGGTGTTGCCGTAACATCCCAGTAGTATCTCTTCCAGCGGATCCAGCCTCGGATCGAAAACATTGAGAATGTGCACAGTACCGATGAGGCAAAGAACTTTCATCAACAGTAAGACCATTTATAATATTTGTTAATGTTACTTCCGAGGTTGGTATTAGCCATTGGCCATTTGTTGTTTGATAGCTATCACTCCCAAATTTTGGTAAATTACCGGTTCCATACATCATTTCTTCATTAACGATCACTGGTGTCCAAGTTTCCTCAAGTCCATTATTATTCGTATGCGTATCAAGCATGAATTGTGCAAGAGCTCTATGTAGTTTGGCTAAGGCTCCATGTAAAACAACGAAACGTGAGCCTGATAATTTTGCTGCACATTCAAAATCCATATCTTTAATCACGCCGGCTACCTCAAAATGTTCTTTTGGTTTAAAGTCAAAAGTGTTTGCTACGCCCCATTTCTTAACCTCCAAATTGTCAGTTTCTGATTTTCCATCAGGAATTTCATCTAAAACGGTATTGGGAATACTCATTAGAAAAGTATAGAGCTTTTCATCCATAATCTTTGCTTCGTTAGTAAGTTGTTGAACAGTTTGCTTTTTCTCTGAGACTAAATTTTTTATCTTTAAAAATTCCGCTTCATTATTTTTTGCTTTTGCAACCGCTATTTGCTTAGCTAGCATATTCTGTTGTGCTCTAGCCTCCTCTGCAAGATTTATTTTCTCTCGTCTTTCTTTATCAAGTGCCAAAACGTCTTTAGATAGGGGAGCCAATCCACGTCTCTTTAGAGATTTATCAAATTGAGATGCGTTTTCTCGTATCATTCGAATATCATGCATTTATCGATTCTCCTAAAATAATCGTTATCTCTCATATGCCTCAAAAAAAAGATGTTTTGAACCATGAATTTCATTGTATACGTACCTTGCGACTTTCTTGTTGCCCAGATAATATAGTTATTAAATTAAAACGGTACTTTCACCATAAAACTCAAAGGATACCCTATGTCTCAATTTCAACAGTTCATTCCATTAATTCTTATTTTTGCTATAATGTATTTTCTATTAATTAGACCGCAGCAGAAGAAAGCTAAGGAACATGCGAATATGGTTTCGAATTTAAGACGTGGTGATAATATTATCACGCAAGGAGGAGTCGTGGGTAAGGTCGCAAAAGTTAAAGAGGATGGAGAAATCGAGGTAGAAATTGCAGATGGGGTTAAGGTGCGTGTGATTAAATCAACGGTTGCCACAGTAATCAGCAAGACTGAAACCAAAAAGTAAAAGTATGCTGCAAATTTCATTCACTAAAAGAATTTTAATTCTATCAGTAGTTTTGATTGGTATGCTGTTTGCATTTCCAAACTTCTTTTATCGACATGTTGAGAAGCATAATGACTATAATGAGCAAGTGAAAATTCAGGAAGTAAATGCAAATACAAAAAATAGCCCTTTTTGGTGGCCAAGTTTCTTACCATCTCGTTTAGTTAATTTAGGATTGGATTTAAGAGGTGGTGCACATCTTTTAGCAGAAGTAAAAGTGGAAGAGGTGTATAACGACCGAATGGAGACTTTATGGCTCGATATTAGAGATGCGCTAAAGAAAGAGCGAGGAAAAATTGGTAGTATTAGGAAACAAGAAGAAAATGAGCTTGGCCTTCTACGAATTCGCATATCAAGGGAAGAGGGGTTAGAGAGAGCTCTAGAAATTGTTGAAGGTTTAGCAGTACCAGTTGCCTCTGCTACTTCGATTGGTTCCAAGAATTTAAATGTTGCCATTTATGGTGATGAATTACTCATCCAACTTAGCGATGCAGAAAAGTTCGAGATGGATGATCGAACTATGAAACAATCTTTAGAGATTATAAGGCGAAGAGTTGATGAAGTTGGCACACGAGAACCAACTATTCAAAGGCAAGGTGAACGTAGGATCCTTATTCAAGTTCCAGGGATTGGTTCTGCTAGTGAGCTGAAAAGTCTGATAGGTACGACTGCAAGATTAACATTTCAAGAAGTTGTCCGAAGAACATCAAGCTCAGATGAAATTGTTCAATCACAAAATAAGCTATATAAATCTTATAATAATCAAGAAAATAAAGAGTTTTATGTATTAAAAAGATCTCCGGTAGTAACGGGCGAAGATCTAACAGACGCGCAACCTTCTTTTGATCAAAACGGTTTTCCCTCTGTAAACTTTCGATTTAATCCGTCAGGAGGAAAAAAGTTTGGAGTGTTTACTTCTAAAAATATAGGTTCTCCTTTTGCAATTGTGTTAGATAATGAAGTTATTAGTGCGCCTATTATAAGGGATGCTATTATGGGTGGATCTGGACAAATAAGCGGTAACTTTTCAGTAGAAGAGTCAACTGAGTTATCTGTCTTATTAAGAGCTGGAGCACTTCCTGCAGGTATGATTTTTTTAGAAGAAAGAACTATTGGACCAGAATTAGGTCAAGATAGTATAGATGCAGGTAAAGTTGCTTGTGTTGTAGCATTTTTAGCCGTTCTAATTTTTATGTTTTTGAGTTATGGACTTTTTGGCTTATTTGCCAACGTAGCCCTGATCGTCAATGTAACTTTGATTTTTGGTTTGTTAAGTATTATTGGAGCGACATTAACTCTTCCCGGTATCGCGGGAATAGTGCTTACAATAGGCATGGCCGTAGATGCGAACGTTTTGATTTTTGAAAGAATAAGAGAAGAATTAAAAACTTCTAAGGGTCCTGCGCGTGCCATAGAGGTCGGATACGAAAAGGCTTTAAGTGCGATACTTGATGCAAATATTACCACTTTGATCACGGCACTAATTTTATTCCTTATGGGATCTGGGCCAGTTAGAGGTTTTTCTATAACATTGGGTTTAGGTATCGTTACGTCGGTATTTACGGCAATTTTTCTAACGCGTCTATTAATTATCCTGTGGTTTGAAAAAGTACGTCCGAAAAGTATAGAGGTTTAGAATGCGGCTTAAACTAGTTAAATCAGAGACTAAGTATAATTTTTTTAGAAATTGGAAACTTTGGCTAGGTATATCTTCAACTTTAATTTTCATTAGTTTTATTTCCCTTATCTTTCAGGGACTTAATTTTGGGATCGATTTTCGGGGTGGAACTACTATTAGAACAGAGTCAGAGCTAAAAGTTGACGTGTCAAAGTATAGAGAAGTACTAAATCCCTTAAACCTTGGTGATATTGTGATTTCAGAAGTGTTTGATCCAACCTTTAGAGAAAATCAGTATGTAACACAGATCCGTATAGAGGCGCAGGAGGGAGATGAAAGTATTACGGCGTTGGCAGTAGAATCGGTAGCTTTAGCACTGCGGAACATAGACCCTGATATAAAGTTCCCGTTAGTTGAAAGTGTTGGTCCGAAGGTTTCGTCTGAGTTGGTTAAGGCCGCTACTTTTGCTGTTATTTTGGCTATAAGCGCAGTATTGGTATATATTTGGTTAAGGTTTGAATGGCAATTTGCGTTAGGTGCTGTTGTTGCACTGATTCATGATATTGTTTTAACAATGGGTATATTTTCTCAAATACAAATAAAATTTGATTTAGCTATAATTGCAGCTTTACTTACAATTGTAGGCTACTCATTAAATGATACAGTTGTAGTTTTTGATAGGGTTAGAGAAAACTTGCGAAAGTATAAAAAGAAAACGTTAAGTGATATATTAAATCTATCAATAAATGAAACACTGGCTCGGACTATTATGACTTCTGTTACCACCCAACTGGCTCTTATTTCTCTCTTTGTTCTCGGTGGCGATGTGATAAAAGGTTTTGTGTTTGCCATGATTTGGGGAGTTTTGGTTGGTACCTATAGTTCAGTTTTTATTGCAGGTACCATATTGTTATACCTTGGAGTAAAACGAGACTGGTCAAAGTCTGCTAGGAATACTGGTAATAAATATGGTAATATTGACGCGTGACAGGAGAATTAATTAGCGCTTTTGATAACGGCTCAATTATTTATCTAATATTAGGAGCCACATTAGCGGGGTTAGTTCGCGGCTTTTCAGGTTTTGGTACGGCGATGGTTTTCATACCTATAGCAGGGCAAGTCCTATCGCCAATAGCGACTTTAACGGTTTTGTTTGTAATGGATTTAATCGGGCCAATACCTAACATACCTAGAGCACTACGAGATGGCCAGTTAGTAGATGTATCACGACTCTTTGTTGGATCCTTGATTGGAGCTCCGATAGGTGTTTATCTGCTTACTCTGATGTCTGAAGACGTTTTTAGGTTAAGTGGCGCTTCCTTTAGCCTACTATTACTTGTATTATTAATCTTCGGAGTACGATATCGAGGAACTTTAAGTAAAGGTCTTATATATCTCACTGGGAGTATAGGTGGTTTATTCGGGGGAGCCGTTGGAATTCCTGGGCCTCCAGTTATAATGTTGTATATGGCTTCTACATTACCACCAGCAGTGATTAGAGCCAATAATACTCTTTTTCTATTAGTAGTTGATGTATTATTTTTTAGCCTATTTTGGTTGAAGGGTCTACTTTTAACTCATTATATTTTAATTGGGATCATCATCGCAGTACCGTATTTAACTTTTTGTATTTTAGGTGCGTTTTTGTTTAATCCTCGGCGTGAAAAAATTTATCGGATTATGGCTTATATTATAATATTTATCTCGGCATTTTCAGCATTACCTATTTGGGGATAGAAAAATGGAAATTAATGAAGTTTCTTTTGAAAATAGTCTGCCAGTCACTGGTTATGGACTTGGTTTTTTTAGAATAGGAACCAGTATTTTTAGAGGTAATAGGTTTATTTATAAAAATAAAATATTTGATTGGGATGGGTTTTCTAACTCAAAAATAATACTGAGAAATAGCTCTGAGATTGATGTTTTGTTTGTTGGAACTGGGCCTGATATAAAAAATATTCCTTCAGAATTTAAGAAGTCCATCGAAAAGCATGGTATCGGTATAGAAATCATGTCAACTCCTACAGCATGTAGGACATACAATGTTTTACTCGGAGAAGGTCGTAGAATAGGTGCGGCTTTACTCGCATTATAAACCTATAAGGATAGAAAAAGAGTTAGGTATCAGCATTATACCGGAGGATCGTAGAGGGTTGGATAAGATGGCGGTCAATTAAACTACATAAGCGTTAACGTGTCTCAACTGAATGAAGATTGATAGAGAGATTACCCAGTAGAAACTGCTAAAGCATCAGGTTAGAACGCTTTTATCGTTTCAATTAAATCTTTGCCAAAATAAAAAAACGCCACATTTCTGCGGCGTTTTTTGAAAGTTCTATTTAGTCTAAAGCAACTAACTCTCCAGCTGAAGCGCGGCCATCCCGGCCCTCAACCATTTCGTATTGAACCTTTTGATCGTCTCTCAAGCCTGTAAGACCTGCTGCCTCAACTGCTGAAATATGAACAAAAACGTCTTTCCCTCCGTCATCAGGTGCGATGAAGCCGAAGCCTTTAGTTGTATTAAACCATTTTACGGTGCCATTAGCCATTCCCGTATCTCCTTTATAATTCCGCCCACGTTATGCGACGGTCCGGTGCAGTATCTTCAAGTCGGTCCGGCTGCTGTAGAAAGAAGGCGGGAACGTAAAGTCTGTATCACATGAATGGTTATTATCCGTTTTTTCAGAAACTGCAATAAAAACTTCAATAAACCTAAAATATTTTAATTAAATATATTTTTTTTATCACACGGGTAAATATATATTTTTATGAAAGTATTTGATTAGTTATAACTAGTTTTTATGGTCTTTTAGTGTTAAGTAAATTATTTCAAAATTGATTGTAGTTTAATGAAGTCAGAAAAATGAAAGTTTATGGAATAAAAAATTGTGATACCTGTAGGAAGGCGTTATCTACATTAGCCGAAAACGGTTTTAATGCAGAATTCATTGATATTCGAGATAAACCTCTTACTTCAAGTCAAATAACACTTTTTGTTAATAAGTTTGGCTCATTGTTAATAAATAAAAGATCAACTACGTGGCGTAATTTAAGTGAAACTGAACGAGTTTTTCCTATAGAAACACTTTTAGAAATAGCTCCAACGGTAATGAAACGCCCTATTATCGATAACGGAACTTTATTCCTAGGGTGGAATAAAGAGATTATTGAGGCTCTAACTACTTAATAAATTGATAAATACTTAGCATAAAATGAGAGCTGTTATTTTAGATCTGGAGGTCTAACTTCTGTCTGCAGTATTGATAGCATTTCTAAAACTGGCATAATCTGCGTGTCCTTACTACCTAGCCGACGAATTGTCACAGTTTCATTCTCAACTTCTTTATTACCGAGTGCGATAATGATTGGTACCTTGCGTAATGAATGTTCTCTAACTTTATAATTAATTTTCTCATTTCTGATATCTGCTTCAGCGCGAATATTCTTTTGTTTTAGTATTTTAACTAGTTTCTCAACCGCAGTATTCGTCTCAGAGACTATTGATGACACAACTACTTGGACTGGCGCTAACCATATTGGCAGATTTCCACCGTGCTCTTCCAATAATATACCTATAAATCTTTCAAAAGAACCAAGCGTGGCTCTGTGTAACATTACCGGTCGATGCTTGGCGCCGTCGTCTCCCACATAATTGGCGTTTAGTCGTTCCGGTAGCACGAAATCTACTTGGTGAGTCCCGCATTGCCAATCACGTCCAATTGCATCAGTCAATACAAATTCAAGTTTAGGTCCATAGAATGCACCTTCACCAGGGTTCAATTCTGGTTCGATGCCAGCTGCACGAGTCGCTGATATGAGTGCAGTTTCTGCTTTTGTCCAAATGTCGTCAGAACCTGATCGGACTTTTGGTCTATCCGAAAATTTTACCTTAAAATTGGGAAATCCTAAATCTTTATAAATCTTAGCCAAGAAATTAATGTATGTTTTAGTTTCAGCTTCTATTTGATTTTCAGTGCAGAAGATATGCCCATCATCTTGAGTGAACCCTCGAACCCGCATAATTCCATGTAATGCTCCTGATGGTTCATAACGATTACATGAACCAAACTCTGCCATACGAAGTGGCAGATCTCTATATGATTTTAGGCTATTATTAAAAATTTGCACATGACAGGGACAATTCATAGGTTTTAACGCATTGACTGCCTTTTCTTGAGCATGCTCTTCATCCACTTCTACTATAAACATATTTTCTTGATACTTTTCCCAATGGCCTGACATTTCCCATAATTTCTTGTCAACAACCTGAGGAGTGTTTACTTCAACATATCCGCCTTGAGCCTGTTTTCGTCGCATGTAGTCTTGTAATTCTGTATAAATCTTCCAACCATTCGAATGCCAGAAAACCTGACCTGGAGCTTCCTCTTGCATGTGGAATAGATCCATGGTTTTGCCTAATTTCCGATGATCCCGCTTTTCTGCTTCGGCAAGAAAATTAAGATGGTCTTTAAGCCCAGTACGATTTTGGAAAGCGACACCATAAATTCTCTGTAACATTACATTGTCAGAATCTCCCCGCCAATATGCGCCAGCAACGGACATTAGCTTAAAAGCATCAGCTGGGATCTGGCCAGTATGCTGTAAGTGAGGCCCCCTACATAGATCTTGCCAATAACCGTGCCAATACATTCTTAACGGCTCTGTATTCTTAATTGATTCAATTAATTCAATTTTATATGGTTCATTATTTTTTTGATAAAATTCAATGGCTTTGGATCTTTCCCAAATTTCAGTTTTGATAGGATCTCGTAGGTTTATAATTTCCTTCATTTTCTTTTCGATAGTAATCAAATCATCAGGTGTGAAAGGCTCGGATCGATCAAAATCATAGTACCAACCATTTTTTATTACCGGTCCTATAGTCACTTGAACTTCAGGCCAGATTTCTTGTACAGCTCTAGCCATTATATGTGCTAACCCATGTCTTATAAGTTCTATGGCTGGCACTTCATTCTTTATAGTATTAATTGAGATATTGGCATTTTTAGTAATGGGCCAATTCAGATCCCAATGGTCTCCATCTATAGCCGCTGATATGGCTGATTTGGCAAGCGATGGAGATATGGATTTTGCCACTTCGAGAGCTGTAATTCCAGGCTCAAAGTCGCGTTTTTTCCCATCTGGAAAAATCAAACTTACATTTATCATTATACATTATCCTCGTTAATTTGACGCCTACTAAACGCCCGGTTACAAGTTTAATGCATTGATGCACCGTCAATGAAGAATCGTCAAGACCGTAATAGAATTAACTTGAATCTTGGTTTAATTTAAACAATTTACTGCTAAGGATATTTAATATTATCCCATAGATTTTTAGTCACATAATAGATCAATCAAAAGAGTAAAATCATGCTAGAGTTTATAAGTGTTAATTCAGGGAATTCAGTTGCATATCATAAAACTGCTGGTATTAGCCCTGGAATTGTTTTCCTTGGAGGATTTATGTCTGACATGGATGGTACCAAAGCATTATTTTTAGAGGAATATGCTGGGTTAAAGGGTTTGTCTTATCTAAGATTTGATTACTCTGGTCATGGTAAGTCGTCTGGTATATTTCAGGATGGAACAATCGGAAGCTGGTATAGAGATACAGTTGAGGTAATCAGTAAGTTAACAACTGGCCCCCAAATACTAGTTGGATCTTCTATGGGGGGATGGATCTCTTTATTGATCGCTAAAAATTATCCTGAAAAAGTGAAGGGGGTACTTGTTATTGCAGGTGCTCCAGATTTTACTGAGGATAGTTTATGGGAAAATTTTTCAGATGATGATAAGAAACAATTAGAAAGTGGTCAGGTACTTATTCCATCTGATTATGGTACTCCATATATTATAACAAAAAATTTAATCCTCGATGGACGACAAAATCTTGTAATGAAAGAAAAATTAGATTTACCGTTCCCTGTTCGGCTACTTCAAGGTACGGCTGATACTTCAGTTGAGGTAGATACAGCGATTAAACTATTTAATAATATACTATCCCCAGACCTAGAGTTAGTACTTCTGAAAGACGAAGACCACAGGTTTTCTAGTCCAAAAGGCCTCAAGTTAATTGAGAGGACGCTAACAAATTTATAAGTAGAGAATATTATTCCACCTCAAGGGCTGTTTGAACTTTTTGTCTAGAAAACGCAATATCTCTGTCGTTAACGCCTAATAAAGAGCCCAATATTCTTAAGAGGCCGTTCTCATCATCATCTCTTACCCCATCAGCTAAAACTAGCTCCCAAAAGAGTTCTATAATTTCTCCTCTTTTTTCTATCGGAATGAATCTTTTAATTATTTTTGTAAATTTGACATTATCAGAAGACTCATCCTCTACGCCTTCTGCTTGTATAAGCATTTTATCACACTCAAACTTTGAAAGGGTATATCTTTTTTCTAAAATATTACTTATGCGTACTTTTTCTACACCAGCATAATCATAATCGCTTTTAGCTATTCTAATTAAAAGAACGGCCACTGCCATACGTTCATCATCAAAATGAGTTGAGTTGTCGTTTGTAGTTTTAGCAGTCTTAAAAAAGTTTTTTATCATTTTTCTCACGTTAGTTATAATTAAGTAAACATTATATACCAGATACGATTACTAAATCAGCATTTGAAATAGACAATCTTAGTTTTTTTGCTTCCTGATATTCGGGTGACTCGTAACATTCTATTGCTGTTTCTAGGCTTTCAAACTCTAGAACTACTGTGCGTGATTTTGAGTTACCTTCTCTTATCTCTTGCACCCCACCGCGTACTAAGAATTTCGCTCCATATTTTTTGAAGGCGTAGGCATTAGCTGCTTGATACTTTTTATACTCGTCTAGATCTTCTATTTCAGCGTGTGCGATCCAATATCCTTTTGGCATTTAGTAGTCCTTCCATTAACTTTAAACTAATCTTGTTAACTTTTTGGTTGTTTTAATAAAGTCTGAAAATAATGGGTGTGGGTTGAACGGTTTAGATTTAAGTTCAGGATGAAATTGTACGCCAAGAAACCACGGATGATCTCTCAACTCAACTATCTCTGGCAAACGTCCATCTGGGGACAGTCCTGAGAATATCAACCCAGAATCCTCTAATTCTTTCTGATATTTGATATCAACTTCATATCGGTGTCTATGCCGCTCCTCAATTAATTCGCTTTGGTATATCTGTGAAGCTTTGGAGTTTTTTAAAAGCTTGGCATTATAAGCTCCTAAGCGCATTGTGCCTCCCTTATCATCGTGTTCTTCTCGCTTTATCCGACTGTTTCCTTGAACCCACTCTTTAAGATGATAAACAACGTGAGTAAAACGCTTAGATTTTGAATCACTATCAAATTCCTCAGAGCCAGCGTTATTTATTTTGGTTAAATTTCGAGATACTTCGATCACAGCCATTTGCATTCCAAGACAGATTCCCAGATATGGAACCCCATGTTCTCGCGAAAATTTAGCAGCCTTTATCATGCCCTCAGTTCCGCGCTCTCCGAATCCTCCAGGAACCAGAATTGCATCAAAGCCTTCTAGAAAAGGCTCTGCTGGTTTATTGTCAAAAGCTTCAGCGTCTACCCAGCAAACTTTTACCTTTACCCGATTTGCCATGCCGGCGTGAGTTAAAGCTTCTGAAACAGATTTATATGCGTCTTCGAGCTGTGTATATTTTCCAACTATGGCGACTTTTAATGTTCCTTCTGCATTAAAGATTCTATCTGATACATCTTCCCAACGTGTTAAATCAGGATTGGGTGCTGGCGTAATGCCAAATGCATCCAATACGGCCTTATCTAAACCTTCTTTATGGTAGGCCAAAGGTGCTTCATAAATAGATTCTAGATCTTTTGCCCCGATTACACAGTCAGACCTTACATTACAAAATAATGCTAACTTGTCTCTTTCTTTTTTAGGAATTTCACCTTCAGATCTACATACCAAAACGTCTGGAGCTATTCCGATGGAGCGGAGTTCTTTTACACTATGTTGAGTTGGTTTAGTTTTTAATTCTCCTGACGCAGTGATAAAAGGGAGTAGGGTCAAATGCACATAAATACAGTCACCTCTTGGTTTATCTTGGCCAAACTGTCGAATAGCTTCAAAGAAAGGTAGACCCTCTATATCACCAACTGTTCCGCCAATTTCACATAACATAAAATCAACGGCACTCTCGTTGATTTTTAAGAATTCTTTTATTTCATTAGTTACATGCGGTATGACTTGTATGGTACGGCCTAAATAGTCGCCTCTACGCTCTTTTTCTAAGACGGTAGAATAAATTCTGCCCGAGCTTACAGAATCTGTATTACTGGCCGCAACACCTGTAAAACGCTCATAATGGCCTAGATCAAGATCAGTTTCAGCACCGTCATCTGTAACAAAAACTTCGCCGTGTTCAAAAGGGCTCATAGTCCCTGGATCGACGTTTAAATATGGATCTAATTTTCTCAGTCTTACTGAATAACCACGTGCTTGGAGCAATGCTCCCAGAGCTGCTGAAGCGAGCCCCTTACCTAAAGAGGATACAACACCGCCTGTGATAAATATATATTTTGCCATTTCTAAAAGGCCCCGAGATACGCACTTCATTTATGTTTGGCGCTATAAAAAGCAATCCACCCTCGGGATTTAACTCTTAAAGGATTCGGTAAGATTTAACAACACCCGAACTGAAATATAGCATAATCAGCCGAAATTTTTAAGAAGAACTATTTATCTGCTCTTGGAGGGGTAAGCGGTGATGAAGTGTCCGTATCTAAATTTCGGGACGAAGAATTTTGATCGATTTTCTCGGAATTAATGTCAGAATTTAACCCATCTAGTACAGAAGTATCTTTTGATGATTGAGAGGCTATAACTGTTAACGTTATCGAAGTAACAACAAATGCTACGCCCAAAGCCCAAGTCACTTTGCCAAGCGCACCAATAACAGGTCTACCTGTCATGCCTCCCGCACTACCTCCGCCACCAATTCCGAGTCCGCCGCCTTCTGATCTCTGAACAAGCACTATACAAATTAATCCGAGAGCAATTATTAGATGTACTGTCAAAATGATATTCTGCATGGAGTTTAATACTTTCCTCTTGTCTGATCCTGTCTTTAAGGTGACTACCGCTTACGTGCAAGGTTTTTTATAAAAAAGGTTATCAAATTAAAGAATATAACTTTCACATTATCGTTTAGAAAGCTATAAAGAATTGGTTTAACTACCTTTGGAGAAAATTAATGGCTAATGTTGTTGTTGTTGGCGCACAATGGGGAGATGAAGGTAAAGGTAAGATCGTTGATTGGTTGAGCGAGCGAGCTGATATTGTTGTTCGATTCCAAGGGGGTCATAATGCAGGACACACATTAGTTATTGATGGAAAGGTTTTCAAGCTATCAATAATGCCGTCTGGAATAGTTCGAAGAGGCAAATTGAGTGTAATTGGTAATGGTGTTGTTCTAGATCCCTGGCATTTCCAAAAAGAAATAGAAAAATTAAGAATGCAAGGAATTATCATAGATCAGAGTAACTTGATAATTGCTGAAAACACTCCCCTAATTCTTCCGATACATAGCGAACTAGATAGAGCTAGAGAATCTTTAGAAAATATCGCAAAAATTGGTACAACTGGTAGAGGAATCGGACCCGCCTATGAAGACAAAGTAGGAAGACGTGCAATTAGGGTATCCGACTTAGCTGATACAGATACCTTAGAAGAGCGAGTTTCTCGATTACTACTCCATCATAATAGTCTACGTCGAGGAATGGGCTTAATCGAGGTTGTCCCAGAAGATATAATTACAAGTTTAAAGAAAATAGCACCAGAGATTCTTAAATATGCTGCACCGGTATGGAATATTTTGGATAAGAAAAGACGAATGGGGAAAAGAATACTATTTGAGGGCGCACAAGGGTCCCTATTAGATATCGATTTTGGTACCTATCCGTTCGTAACTTCATCAAACGTTATTGCGGGGCAAGCTGCTACGGGCTCTGGTGTTGGCCCCGGTGCTATAGGCTCTGTACTAGGGATAGTTAAGGCTTACACAACCCGTGTTGGAGAAGGCCCGTTTCCGTCAGAGCTTTTTGATGGTAACGGGCAAAGATTAGGAGAACGAGGGAATGAATTTGGCACAGTTACTGGTCGCAAGAGAAGGTGCGGATGGTTTGATGCGGCACTAGTCAGGCAGACATGTACGACATCAGGAGTAACAGGAATTGCTCTGACTAAGCTGGATGTACTAGATGGCTTTGATAAC
The DNA here is from genome assembly GCA_049602715.1 of Paracoccaceae bacterium. Taxonomy (GTDB): domain Bacteria; phylum Pseudomonadota; class Alphaproteobacteria; order Rhodobacterales; family Rhodobacteraceae. The sequence continues at coordinate 15,226 of JBMYRX010000006.1, forward strand.
ATATCAATTTGCGTTGGTTATGAACTGGATGGACAAAGAATTGAATTTTTGCCAACGGCCTCTGCGCAGCAATCTCGTTGTATCCCGATATACGAAGTTATGGAAGGTTGGAGTGACAGTACTGAAGGTGCACGTAGCTGGAATGAGTTACCAAATCAGGCTGTTAAATACGTTAGAAGAGTTGAAGAATTAATAGGATGTCCCGTAGCAATCTTGTCGACCTCACCTGAGCGTGAAGATACGATTTTGGTAACAGATCCTTTTGAAGATTAATCAACATTTTAAATTAATTTTAAGGGTTAAGTTCGATTTTGAAGTATAAAACTAGACGAAGACTATCATTATTTTTTCTATTGCTTGGTTTGCCATTTTATATAGCGTTAGTTATCACAGGCTTGAGTTTTTTACCGAGACAGAGTGTATTTGTAGAATTTGTAATCTACGTTATCTTAGGAGTAGTTTGGGCATTCCCACTGAAATACATTTTTAGAGGAATTGGTCAATTTGACAATTCACAAAATAATGAAGACTAGCTCCAATCAAATAAGTAGTGCTGAAATATGAAAAAATCTATTGTTTCAGGTTCTAATGTAACATTGATTGGAAATGGTCCTTTTAATAAAAGAGACCTTACGATAGCAGAGTCTCTAGCACCATTTGTTGTAGCGGCTGATGGTGGGGCCAATGCGCTTTATAAAGCAAGTATAAAGGCTGAAGCTATTATAGGCGATATGGACTCTGTGTCGAAGGAGACAATCAAACTTTATCCTTTGGATAAAAGATATAAAATTAAGTGCCAAGACACGACTGATTTTGAAAAGTGTTTAGGGCTTATCAAAGCTCCAAAGCTTTTAGGAATTGGTTTTTTAGAGGGTCGCTTGGACCATCAACTAGCAAATCTTTCAGCATTGGTAAAATTTCCCCATCAGAAATGTATATTGATTGGTTTAAACGATATTTGTTTTTTGTGCCCCGAAGAATTCTCGATTAATCTACCAATTAAGACTGTCATTTCAATATACCCAATGGGGCAAACTAGTGGATTTAGCACTGGGTTGAAATACCCTTTAGATAACTTGAATCTTGATCCTGCTCGAAAAGTAGGGACGTCAAATGAAGTGATCTCAAAAGTGAAATTACGTTTTAGAGAAAGATTGACTTTAATTATTTTGTCAAAAAAATACCTTACAAATGTTCTGGAAGTAATATAGAATTATGATTGTATAATTAAAGTTTTAAGGGGCTATATAATTATATTTATTCAAGGTAATCAAAGTGGTAAAACTAACTAACGAAAATCAGGCAAAGATATCAGCCGCCATATCTGCAGTAGATTATATCGAGGATGGTATGACTATTGGTTTGGGTAGTGGGTCCACCTCAGCATGGATGATAGAGTATTTAGCAAAAAGAATTTTAAAAGAAAATCTTTCAATAAAAGGGGTGCCAACTTCGATTGCCACCAAAAATCTCGCTGAAACAAATGGTATAAGTTTGACAACTCTAGATCAGGTTAAATCTTTGGATCTTACTATTGATGGAACTGATGAATGTGATAAAAATTTTAATCTTATAAAAGGGGGCGGTGCAGCACTATTACATGAAAAAATCGTGGCTAAAGCATCTAAAAAAGTAATAATAATTGCTGATTTTTCCAAGTATGTTAACAATTTAGGTAATTTCCCATTACCCGTTGAAGTAATAGAGTTTGGTTGGAAATTTAGCAAAACGCAAATAGAATTAAAGTTAAGGCAGTTAGGGTACCGAAATTTTAAAATTGAAGTGCGAATGAGTGATGACTCAGTGTTGAAAACAGATGAGGGAAACCTAATTTTAGATTTAAAATTAGGCGGCATAAATAATCCTATTAAATTAAGTCAAGAGCTTAATTTGATACCAGGTGTCGTGGAGAATGGTTTGTTCGTTGATATATGTAATGTTTTAATATTAGGGCATGCTAATGGAGAAGTTGAAACTTATGACGTTTTGCACAATAAGATTACAAAAAAAAAGATTAATGCTGACTAACTTTGGAAGCTGTAACTAAAAAGTAAACAAGGATAACTTTAATGAAATTTGATTGCGACCTTTTTGTAATTGGAGGTGGTTCAGGCGGTGTTCGAGCTGCGCGCGTTACTGCTAGCATGGGGTATAAGGTTTGTATCGCTGAAGGTGACAGAATGGGTGGAACTTGCGTCATTCGAGGATGCGTACCAAAGAAGTTGATGGTTTACGCTTCTAGGCATTCAGCAAATTTCAAGGAAGCAAGAAAATATGGATGGGATATTAGCGTGAAAGATTTTAATTGGATTGATTTCCAAAGAAAATTAAACGCTGAGTTAGATCGTCTAGAGAAGGTTTACAGGAAACTACTCAAAAATTCAGATGTTAAGGTCTTTAATGAATGGGCACAAATTAGCGATGCTCACACTGTTACATTAGCCTCAGGTAAAAAAATTACCTCAAAATTCATTTTGATTGCTACTGGAGGAAAGCCTGTTAGGCCCGATATTATAAATAAAAATTTAGGCATAGTTTCTGATGACGTGTTTGGATTAAAAAATTTACCAAAATCTTTATTAATTGTTGGTGGTGGGTATATCGCCTCCGAATTTGCAGGTATATTTAATGGGCTTGGCAGTAACGTCACTCAAATTTATAGAGGAGACCAAATATTAAGAGGTTTTGATAATGACGCAAGGGATTTGGTCTCTGATACTATGGTAGCCCGAGGTATTAAAATAAATACCCAAACGGATCTATTACGATTGGACAAAAAGAATAATCAAATAAAAGCCACGTTTAGTAATGAAAGTTCAGGGGTTTTTGATCAGATTTTATTCGCTACAGGTAGAAAGCCAAATACCGACAATCTCGGTCTTAAAAAAGTTAATGTCAGCCTTGGAGAAAATAGTCAGGTACCAGTTGATAAGTTTTCACAGACGGTAGTACCTTCAATTTTTGCCATTGGAGATGTAACCGATAGAATAAACTTAACTCCAGTGGCAATTAATGAAGCAGTATCATTTGTAAAAACTATCTTTTCTGGCGACCCCACGCCAGTAGATCATGACTTAGTACCTTCAGCGGTTTTTACTCAACCGGAATTAGGATCTGTCGGTCTTGCAGAACAAGTTGCCAGTGCGCGGGAGCCAATACAGGTATTCATGTCAAAATTTACTCCAATGCAAAGATCCTTTGTATCTGATGATGAAAAAGTACTAATGAAATTGATTGTATCAGAGCGGACAAATGTCGTAATTGGATGCCATATAGTTGCTCCTGACGCTGCCGAAATGATCCAGTTGGCGTCTATAGCAATAAAAATGAAAGCAACAAAAGATCAGTTTGATCAAATCTGTGCGGTTCATCCTACAATGGCAGAAGAACTAGTTACTATGAAAACCCCAATTGATAGAGGTTGAATTTAAATAAAAAGACCCCATCTCTAATCTACAAGTCAAGTTACAAAGTTTTGACAAAAGGAAAATATAATGACCGGTGATAATGGCGACGGCCCTTGGGGCAAAAGTAGTGAAAAAAATAAGGGGCAAGAAACTAATGGGCAAAGAAGCCCTAACGGTGGAGGGCAGCAAATACCTGAAATCGATGAGCTGGTAAAAAAAGGTCAAGAACAGCTAAGAGTTTTGATGGGTGGCCGAGGGGGTAGAACTGGTGGGTCCGGTGGTAAGCCTGGTGGAGGGTTTTCTCGGCGTTCAGTAGGATTTGCAGCTATCGGTGCTTTGGCACTTTGGTTATTTACCTCTCTTTACACGGTTAAACCCGAAGAGCAGTCTGTGGAGTTGTTCTTAGGAGAATTTTCTTCAATAGGAAACTCTGGTTTGAATTTTGCACCCTGGCCTTTGGTTTCTGCAGAAGTTATCCCTGTAACCAGAGAACAAACTGAAGATATTGGTTTGGGTGGAAGAGGTGACAGTGGTCTAATGTTGACCACTGATGAAAATATTGTTGACATTGATTTTCAAGTCGTCTGGAACATAAGTGATCCTGCAAAATACCTATTTAATCTAGCGGAACCGAGAGCAACAATAAGAGCAGTTTCAGAGTCAGCGATGCGAGAGGTGATAGCTCGGTCTGAATTGGCGCCAATTTTAAACCGAGACAGACAAGTTATTGCAGATACAGCTCAAAAACTTATTCAGGACACAATGGATCAGTATGACAGCGGAGTAAACATTGTGCGTTTAAACCTTGATAAGGCTGACCCTCCCTTGGAGGTGATCGATAGTTTCAGAGAAGTTCAGGCAGCAGAGCAAGAACGAGATAAACTAGAAAGACAGGCCGATGCGTATGCTTATACCGTGTTGGCTGGAGCTAGAGGAGAAGCTTCTCAACTACTTGAACAAGCCGAAGGGTATCGCGCAATGGTGGTTAATGGAGCAGAAGGAGAAGCCAGTCGTTTTTCAGCTGTGCTAGCGGAATACAAAAAGGCACCAGAAGTTACTCGTAAGAGACTCTATATTGAAGCAATGGAAGGAGTTTATGGCGCAATGAACAAGATTATTTTAGATGATGCTGGAGGAGCAAACGGAAATTCTAACATCGTTCCATATTTACCTTTAAATGAGTTAACAAATAAAACCAATAACAAATCAGGGGAGTCAAAATAATGGGTAAAGGTCTTCTCTCATCCATTTTTGTAGGTGGAACATTAATCTTAATCTTATCTTCTATATTTATTGTAGATGAGCGTCAAAAGGCGTTAGTTTTACAATTTGGACAAATAAAATCGGTAAAAGAAAATCCTGGGTTGGCTTTTAAATTACCATTTATACAAGATGTTGTTCGGTACGACGATCGAATTCTATCTCTTGATACAGTACCGACTGAGGTAACCCCTTCCGATGATCGCAGGTTAGTAGTTGATGCTTTCGCACGATATCGTATTTCTGATGTTGTTCAATTCCGACAGGCTGTAGGAGTTGGAGGTTTAAGGGCTGCAGAAGACCGATTAGAGGGTATTTTAAATCCAGTAATTAGAGAGGTTTTAGGTTCTGAAGGCGTGACTTCAAATACAATTCTGTCTGCTGATCGAGCAGAGTTAATGTCTCGAATTACGCAGCAAGCACGGGCTAGAGCTTTACCTTTGGGACTTGAAGTTGTTGATGTTAGATTGAAGCAAACAAACCTTCCTGAGCAAAATTTAGATGCAACCTTTAGTCGGATGAGAGCCGAGCGCGAAAGAGAAGCGGCCGATGAAATAGCGCGTGGTATGGAGGCTGCACAACGGCTACGTGCTCAAGCGGATCGAACTGTTGTGGAATTAGTTTCTGATGCGACTAGAAAATCTGAAATTGTAAGGGGGGAAGCAGATGCTGAACGCAACGCAATTTTTGCAAAAGCTTATGGAGAGGATGCGGAGTTTTTTGAATTTTATCGTTCAATAAATGCCTATGGAAAAGCTCTAGATGGTGATAACTCAACAATGGTAGTCCGTCCTGATAGTGAATTTTTTAATTATTTAAAATCGGATAACGGTAGTTGATTCTCTCTAATGCCATCCTTGCGGTAGGTCTTTTGTTCGTAGTTGAAGGTATTTTGGTAGCATTAGCACCAGTGTATTTAGAAAAAATTTTAAAAGTTCTAGTCAAAGCATCATATGAAAACAGACGTATTATCGGATTGATTACCTTGGGAATTGGTACTTTACTGATTTGGATTTCACAGGCTATTAGTTAAATATTATTAGTAACATTTTGTAGGTTGATTTTCTTTGATGAACTCTTACATATCGATTGATTGTCAAAGAAATAATTATTCTATTTATCAAAGAGGAAGTATATGAAAAAAATTAAGTTTCTATTTCTAAAAATAAACTTATTTACTATTTTTGTATTTTTTGCGACCGCAAACTATACCTTTTCAAAAATGCCAGAAAGTTTTGCTGACTTAGCAGAGATGGTTAGCCCGGCTGTAGTGAATATCACTACCTCAACTACAATAAAGGAAATATCAAGGGATCAAGCACCAATTATACCGAAAGGTTCACCTTTTGAGGACCTTTTTAAAGATTTTTTAGAAAAAGATAAGGGGAAAAGGCCTAGAAATTCGTTAGCGTTGGGCTCGGGTTTCGTTGTCTCTGCAGACGGCTACATTGTAACGAATAATCATGTGATTGATAAAGCAGACGAAATAGAGATAGAATTTTATGGTGGAAACCGACTTAAAGCAAACGTTGTTGGTCGTGATCCAAAGACAGATATAGCATTATTGAAAGTGGATGGTAATTCAGATTTACCTTTTGTTTCATTTGGAGATAGTGACTCTGGACGTGTTGGAGATTGGGTTATGGCAGTTGGTAATCCTCTTGGCCAGGGCTTTTCTGTTTCGGTCGGAATTATTTCTGCAAGGCAAAGAGAATTATCAGGTGTTTATGACGATTTCATTCAGACCGATGCAGCTATAAATAGAGGTAACTCTGGCGGGCCTCTGTTTAATACCGAAGGTGAAGTGATAGGAGTTAATACCGCTATTCTTTCGCCTACAGGTGGTTCTATAGGGATTGGTTTTTCAATGTCTTCAAATGTTGTAGCACCAATTGTTGATCAATTAAAAGAATTTGGAGAAACAAGAAGAGGCTGGTTGGGTGTAAGAATACAGGACCTAACGCAGGATATAGCAGAGGCTATTGGTATAGAATCTGTAGACGGCATTCTAGTTACAGAAGTACCAAAAGGTCCGGCGGCGGACGCAGGTATTCGATCTGGTGATATAATTATAGTTTTTGATGGAGTTGAAGTTAAAAACACTAAAGAGCTGGTAAATCTAGTAGGAAATACCGATGTTGGTAAAATAGTAGATGTACAGATCCTGAGGAAAGGAAAAACTAAAACTTTACAGGTTAAGTTAGGCCAAAGAGAATTGGCCGAAGCAAAAGCTTTCCCGAGTAAAGCTGACGTGCCAATCCCAAAAGTAGAAAAAATATTGAATATGGGGTTATCAAATTTAGATGATGAACTGCGTTCAAAGTATAGTTTAGATAGTTCTTTTGCTGGGCTTATTATTTTAGATATATCGAAAGATAGTGAAGCATATCAAAAAGGGCTTAGAGTTGGAGATTTAATTTCGGAAGTTAATCAAAAGAAAATAGCATCTGTTAAAAGTTTTAAGACTCTTATTGAAACCTTGAAGAACTCAAATAAAGTATCAGCACTATTTCTTGTGAATTCTAATGGCAATTTCCGCTTTTTATCTTTACGGCTTGATTAGAAAATACAATTAAAAGAGTCAATTTAGTATTTCGTCAAGCATGTAAGATATATCTTCAATATGCTCTGCTATGATATGACATATATCACCTTCACGCTGTAGTTTTCCTGTTACTTTAAGAAGTCTACTTTCTATTATAGCTCTTCTATATTTATTAAATTTTTTTTTCCATACAATCACATTGGTAGTTCCTGTTTCATCTTCTAAAGTAATAAATATTACGCCTTTCGCTGTTCCAGGTCGTTGTCTTACTAAAACTAGACCAGCCACAGATATAATTGTGCCATTTGGTGGATTTTTTAGTTGTATGCTAGTGACACACGCTGGAGGTTTTGGCCAAGTATCGCCATTTTTTTTAACTTTAATCATAAGAACAAATATAGAACAAAATAATTCTTTTACAATGCTTTAAACTTACTCTAGTAAAACTTTATATTCTGTTTTATTGGTTAGCGGTATTATAAAAGAGGCATATGAATGGTTAAGATAATATACATTGAATTCGGTGGAACGCAGCACGTGGTTGATGTGGAACCTGGTTTAACTGTTATGGAGGGCGCCAGAAATAATAATGTGCCAGGAATTGAAGCCGACTGCGGTGGTGCCTGCGCATGCTCTACATGTCATGTATACGTTGCTAGTGAGTGGGTTAGTAAGCTTCCGGAAAAAGATCCTATGGAAGAAGATATGCTGGATTTTGCATATGAACCTGATCCAAACCGTTCTCGACTTACCTGCCAAGTAAAAGTCACAGATGAATTGGACGGTTTAGTAGTGAATATGCCAGAACGACAAATTTGAGTACATTATCTTATTAAAAATCTTTTAATTAAAGTGCTCTCCAACCAATATCGGTTCTGTAAAATCCTTCTGGCCAATCAATAGCCTTTATATTCTCATATGCTCGCTTATGAGCTTCCTCTAAACTATTGCCTCGAGTAGTTATATTTAAAACTCTACCCCCATTACCTGTTAGCTTTGATTCAACCCTTTTTGTTCCAGCGTGGAATAGTTGGTTGAAGCTATCATCTTTGAGCTCGGTTGAGAAATGAATTTCTGTACCATTAATATAACTCCCTGGATAACCTTTTGTTGCCATAACAACTGTAATAGAATGGTCTTCAGCCCAATTAACTTTTGTCTTATTTAGGCGTTTCATACAACAGGCTAGTATTAGATCAAGTATTTGAGCGCCGAGACGAATCATTAAAGCTTGGCACTCTGGATCGCCGAAGCGCACATTATATTCGATCAATTTTGGGGTATTATTTTTGATCATTAAGCCAGCAAAAATAACTCCTTCATAAGGTGTACCGTTTCTACGCATTTCATCGATAGTTGGTTGGATAATACTCGTTATAGCGAGATCCATAACTTTCTCGCTAAGCACTGGCGCGGGTGAATAGGCTCCCATACCACCGGTATTGGGACCTGAGTCGTTATCAAAAGCTCGTTTATGATCTTGAGCTGTTCCAATAGGAAGTAGGTTTTTGCCGTCTGAAAGTAGAAAAAAAGAGGCCTCTTCTCCATCGAGATATTCTTCTATTAAAATTTTCTTTGGTGAATTTCCTCCTGATTGATCAAACATACTATCAATCGCATTTAAGGCTGTTTGGTCGTCCATTGCAACGACCACGCCTTTACCAGCGGCCAGACCATCCAGTTTAATAACAATCGGTGTTCCTATGTCTAGAATATAATTTTTAGCTTTGTTTTTGCATATAAATAATTTTGATCTTGCGGTAGGCGCATTTACCTTTTTACAGAGTTCTTTGGTGAAACTTTTTGAACTCTCAAGTTGAGCCGCTGCTTGAGATACTCCAAAAACCATTATTTTGTTCGCACGTAGAAGGTCAGAGAGCCCATTTGCTAGTGGTTCTTCAGGACCAATTACAACAAGATCTATTCTATTTTCAAAAACAAACTCTAAAATACTATTATTATTTAAAATGTTTAATTCGAAGCAATTAGCTATTTTTGAGATACCGGCATTCCCAGGAATTACATGAAGTTTATCACATTTTGGATTTTGCTTTATAGCCCAGGCTAGTGCATGTTCACGACCACCTGATCCAATAATTAGTATATTCATAAAAGTTCCAGTTTAGTTTCTGCTCATTAAGTTTTATGATGTGAATCAAAAGATAACAATAGAGTCGTTGAAATGAAATTGATTGACGAGAAAGATAATAAAAGGAACATACCTGAATACAATGTATCTGACATCTCAGGATCAATTAAAAAATTAGTTGAAAATGAGTTTGGACGAGTTCGTATAAAAGGAGAATTAGGTAGAGTATTTGCAGCGCGCTCCGGTCACTTGTACTATGATATAAAAGATGAAAAATCAGTTCTGGCTGCAGTAACATTTAAGGGACAGGTTGCAAATCTAAGTATTGCTCCCGAAGAGGGTATAGAGGTAGTTGCCACAGGTAAGATAACAACTTTCGGTAGCCAATCAAAATATCAATTATTAGTTGATGATCTTAAGGTTTCTGGTGTTGGCGCGCTCATGGCAATGCTCGAAAAAAGAAAAGACTTATTGAGTAAAGAAGGGCTCTTTGATATAGAAAAAAAGAAAAAGCTCCCATATTTACCCAGTTTAATTGGAGTTATTACTTCTCCTCAAGGAGCTGTACTAAGTGATATCCTCCATCGTCTGAGAGATAGATTCCCACGGAATGTTATAGTATGGCCGGTTACTGTCCAGGGGGAGTTTTGTGCTGATCAAGTTAGTAAGGCGCTTCGAGGTTTTAATGCCTTATCTAGGGACGAGATACATTTGAGACCTGAGGTAATAATAGTTGCAAGGGGCGGCGGTTCAATTGAAGATTTATGGGCTTTTAATGAGGAAAGTGTTGTAAGGGAAGTAGCATTATCAGAAATACCTATTATCTCTGCGATTGGGCATGAAACTGATACGACGTTAATTGATTACGCAGCAGACATTAGAGCGCCAACACCAACTGCGGCTGCTGAGCTGGTGGTACCAGTAAGAAAAGACCTAATTAAGGAATTGAAACGGTTAGATCTCCAACTCTCTAACGTTGTCACAAATTTGAATGAACACCGAAATCAACATCTACTAGCTCTCTCTAGGATTCTATATGGATTTAATAACCTCTTGGATATTTCTTTGGAGAGGCTTAAATACGCTAGTGGACGCCTTCCTCAAGCTTTAGGTTCAGTTATACAGCAAAAAAAAATAAATTCTGAAAATATATTATCTGGATTCAGGCCGAACTTATTACAAAATATTATTAAATTAGCTTATGGTGATTGGAAAATTAAGGCTCAATCATTTTTTAATGTATTCAAAAACTATGGAACTATAAAACAAAATAATTTTTCTACCGTTAAAGCTCAATTAAATATAAGCCGATTATCGGAGAAGAATAGAAATGCTGAGATACGGCTCGATAAAGCAGATAAAACATTAACAAATAATATTTCTATGAATCTTAAACTGAAATTAAATAATCTAGAAAATCAGAAAAAAATGCTCAGAACTTTGAGTTACAAGAAAACTTTGGAAAGAGGTTACAGTGTAATAAGGAGTAAGGATAAAGTTATTTCCTCTATAAGTAACCTAGATGAGGAGTGCGATTTGATTGTAGAGTTTAAGGATGGAAAATATATCTTACGAAAATAAGAAATATTAATTCTAGTTTAAGGTATCCATATTGTTAATCAGAGTACGAAGTAAACTTTATGCAAGGAATCTCTTTTACTTTTACTTACAACATACTAATTTGTTTTAATTAATAAATTTATGGTAGAAAATGTCTTTTTTTAAAAAGTTAAAAGATCGCTTATTTCGATCGTCTTCAAAAATTGAAGAGGGGATCGACAGTATTGTTAATGATGGAGGCGAAACGGAGACTTTAGAGGAACTAGAGCCACTAGAAAATAACGTATTACATGGTAGTTTAGAGCCCGAGCCCGAGCCTGAACCAGAGCCCGAGCCCGAGCCTGAACTCGAACCTGAAACAAAGCCCGAGCCTGAACCAGAGCCTGAACCTGAACCCGAGCCCGAGCCTGAACCAGAGCCCGAGCCCGAGCCTGAACCAGAGCCCGAACCTGAACCAGAGCCCGAGCCCGAGCCAAAGAAAAAGAATTTTTTAAGCAGGTTTCTGGGAAAGAGACCTGGGGTAGCTGTAGTTAGGAGGACTTTAGACGATGAAATGTTAGAGGCACTCGAAGAATTATTAATATCGTCAGATATGGGCGTTGAAACTGCATCACGAGTTACCGCAAATTTAGCCGAAGATAATATCGGTAAAAAATTCTCTACAGCTGAAGTTAAAGCTTTGTTAGCTAACCAAATTGCTATCATTATGGAATCCGTCGCTAAACCGATGCCAGTTTTAACGAAAAAACCACAAGTTGTTCTCGTAGTCGGAGTTAACGGCTCGGGTAAAACAACGACTATTGGAAAATTAGCTTCTCAATTTAAAATGGCAGGAAAAAAAGTTGTAATTGCTGCGGGTGATACATTTAGAGCTGCTGCCGTTGAACAACTTCAGGTATGGGGTGAGAGAGCTAAGGTTCCTGTGTTAACTGCACCAGAAGGTTCTGACCCGGCTTCTTTAGCATATGATGCGATGGAAAGATCTGAGAATGACGGTGCAGATATTTTAATGATTGATACGGCCGGACGATTACAGAATCGAGCAGATCTAATGGAAGAGCTATCAAAAATTGTTAGAGTGATTAAGAAAAAAGATCCTAGTGCACCACATAATACGTTGTTGGTACTTGATGCAACTACTGGACAAAATGCTTTAAATCAGGTTGCTGTTTTTAGTGAAATTTCGGATGTCTCAGGTTTAATAATGACCAAGCTAGATGGGACTGCAAAAGGTGGAGTGCTAGTTGCGCTCGCAGATAAATTTGGTTTGCCAGTTCATGCAATTGGGGTAGGTGAACAAATTGATGATCTTTCGCCTTTCAACTCTCAAGATTTTGCTCGAGCTTTAACTGGTCTCGATACTTGATTGATTGGCTTATATCCATCGAAGGTAGTAATCTTAGTAACCGGCTAGCTATACTCTTGGCCTTACTTGCAGCTTTTTTTCATGCGGTTTTTGGTTCACTTCAAAAGGGTAAGCATGATCCTTGGATATCAAGAGGAGCTATAGATTTAACTTATGGTTTGATAGCTGTACCCTTCGTTCTATTTATTGTCCCCCGTCCAGAACCACATATGTGGGTTATTTTATTTGTAGCGTTGATCATTCACTCTATCTATAAGCTCTTACAGGCCTGGGCTTATAGTTTTGGATCTTATACCGTAGTCTACCCGATTGTACGAGGGTCAACCCCATTATTTACCCTAATTGGGGCATATTTCATTTTTAATGAGTTTTTTTCGATGGTGCAATTTTTAGGCGTACTCCTTTTATTGTCTGGGATATTTGGGTTAGCATTTTATAACTTTAAATTAGTAGTTATAAATAGAGAGACACTAGTTCCTGCTTTATTGTTAGCAATTATAACAGGTTTTTTTGTCGCTTTGTACACGAACTATGACACTATAGGCATTCGCTCAACTTATAATCCCTTTACATTTATATTCTGGTTATTCTTATTAGATAGTTTTTTGATGCCTGTTGTCGCATATGTTCGGTGGTATAATGCTGATCAAAAGCCAAAGCTTGAAGGATTAGTCAAACGAGGCATCGTAGGTGGAATAATTTCTTATTTATCATTTGGATCAATTATGATGGCTACAAGATTAGGAGAAGTTGGACAGGTTGCAGTCTTAAGAGAGACTTCAACTGTCTTTGCTGCAATAATTGGTGTATTATTTTTAAATGAGAGTATGGGTTTAAAAAGACTTGCAATGATATTACTTATAGCTCTAGGCGCTATGTGTGTTGGAGTGAGGATTTAAATGAAAAAACAAAAGATCAACCCAGTTATAAAAATAATCTTAGAAATTGGACCAATAATTATGTTTTTTATAGTTTATGGTAAAATTAAAGATAAAATTTTTCAAATAGCTGGGATTGAGTATCAAGGTTTTATAATAGCTACGGGGTTGTTTATTCCGGTTTTACTGCTTTCGATATTATTATTGTGGTTGATCACAGGTAGGATAGCCCGGATGCAAATAGTTACGGCTATTTTAGTAGTATTATTTGGAGGTTTAACCATATGGTTTAATGACGATCGTTTTTTTAAAATGAAGCCAACTATAATTTATTTAATATTTGGAGGTCTTTTGGTATTCGGCTTGGTAAGAGGAAAATCCTATTTAGAATATGTTATGGAAGATATGTTGCCAATGGAACAAGAGGGCTGGATCATTTTAACCACGCGGGTATCAATATTTTTCTTTGCTTTGGCCATCACAAATGAGATAATTTGGAGAAACATGAGTACTAGTAGCTGGGTAAATTTTAAAACATTTGGATTAACCGGTGCTTTATTTTTGTTTTTCGTAGGACAAAGCGCTCTTATAAAAAAATACACAAAAAATATTGACGAATAACTTTTAAAATTCAAAACTATTTTTATCCTGTATGGAAAAGACTCCTAAAAGTATTGGGTTCCAAGCTATCTTGTTGAAAAGTTTCGCCTTCTGTTAACAGTGATATCGCATCATGAGAATGTAGGCTTTCTTGATGACTAGCTAAAATTTTATAATCTCTTATTTTCTCTTCTTCACTTAGCTTTTGAGCAAAGGAGCGCACTGCATCTTCCACGAATATAGGGTTTGCTCCATTAAGCTCTGCAAAAGCTTGTTCGTCCTCTCTTTTTACCATCACCTGTGTTTCAGTGGGTACGGCTTGCCGGCATATTTCCACAAGGTCTTCGAACCAGAAAGTTGAGAACTTTGGGTTTAATTCTATGGATATTCTCGCTACTGACCTTTGAGAGTGAGGAGTTGCCATTTGGTTACGTACTGATCTTGCGTGCTCGGCTAATTCCAAAGAACACGGGCAGGTTGAAGAATAGACATAATCAAGGTGCATAATTTTTTTTGTTACATTATCAAAATCTATCACTTCTAAACAAATATCATAATACTGATAGCCCTCTAGCTCGGAACGAAGACTGGTTGTTTTCATTGGAAATGAGAACTTCATTTGGATTCTGGCATCAAAGCTGTCTAAATCTTTTTTATAAAGACTGATTGCTTTTGTGATCACATCGAAACTAAATTGTTCTTCATTTGTTTTATAAAAACTTCGCATTATCCTAGACATGTTCACCCCTTTTTTGTCAGCTTCTAAACTGACTGATCCAGTAACTGAAGTTTCTAGAGTTATTGGCGAAGAGCTTTTAGTTTTAAATTTCACTGGAAGCCTAAAATTTGAAATACCAACATGTTGGATTCTTCTTTTTGAGCCTTTGATCAGTGCTGAAGAACCATTTTGAATATCTGGCATAGTTTTAAGATACTCATCATTTGGGATAAAGTCGTTGGGATAATCACTATTTAAATTAGTTTTACCTAGAGTACTAAAATCATTTAATAGTGATTGTAACTCAGGGTCTATAGAGCCTTTTTTTTCAAAAACTGAAGATGTTAGAAGAGTCTTTAAAGATTTCAACACCTCCTTTGTTTCACTAATACTTGTTATAGGTTCTATTTTTTTTGTATGTACAGTCATTTCTGTGACCCTCTTCGGATAGCTTTCACATCGATAGGGTATAATACATGTCAGAATAATATTATATGTTAAATGCGGCTTTTTATCTCGGATTAAAAAAATAGATTGTTTATATGGATTTATCTTAGAAAATTTAGCAATCTAGTTGCAATCTTTTAGCAATTAATCACTATAAAGCGTGGATAAACTGATTTACTAGTAATAATATTAAGAATGATTGCTAAATTCAAAATTATGGAAATTAATTGAGGGTATATAATAAGGTGTCTAATGACATATTTTAAAAGTAGACTTTTTTATGCTTGATTTTCGTCCGGTTAGTTATGTGGTTGGTATACTTGTATTTGGCTTAGGTGTTTCAATGTTTTTCCCTATGGCTTGGGACCGATATCAAGGTAATGATCATTGGTTTATTTTTTTGGAAAGTGCATTATTGACCTGCACCATAGGAGGCTTAACTGCATTGGCATCGGTGAACGGTATTGCTGAGAGGCTTAGTATTCAACAAACTTTTATTTTGACTACACTTGTGTGGGTGGCACTACCATTTTTTGGAGCATTACCTTTTTATCTGGGAAACACTGATCTTAGCTTTGTTGATTCTTTCTTTGAGTCGATGTCAGGATTGACCACAACAGGATCAACTGTGCTTACTAATATTGAAACGCTTCCAGAAGGGATTAAACTTTGGAGAGGAATACTACAATGGTTTGGCGGAATTGGCGTTATAGTTATGGCTATGGTTTTTCTACCAGCATTAGGAATCGGAGGGATGCAGCTCTTCCGCTCAGAAGGATTTGATACCTTTGGTAAAATATTGCCGCGAGCTGGTCAAATTGCGCAATCAATATCTATAATATATGTCTCTTTAACAATTCTATGCTTTATTTCGTACTTAGCTTCTGGCATGTCTGCTATCGATGCGTTAGTGCATGCTTTTACAACTATTGCTACAGGGGGCTTTTCAAATTCTGATACCTCGTTTTTTAGTTATGGGGTTGTAGCAGAATATGTAAGCTGTTTATTCATGATTTTAGCGGCCTTACCATTTGTAAGGTATGTTCAATTTATTTCTGGTAATACGAAACCTTTCTTTCGAGATAGTCAAATTAGAACATTTTTGTTAGTAGTTTTTATTTTAGCATTAATATTGGTTTTATGGCATACTAAGGAATTTGGGGATTTTGCTGAAAGCACGGTACGAAAAGCTTTTTTTAGTGTAGTTTCTATAATCACGGGTACTGGATATGTTAGCGTTGATTATGGGTCTTGGGGTCCTTTTGCGGTTTCATTTTTCTTTTTTCTGGGGCTGATTGGAGGGTGTGCGGGCTCGACTTCTTGCTCTATTAAAATTTTCAGGTTCCAGCTTCTGTTTGCGTCAATAAAAACTCAAATTCAAAGAGTTCACTCTCCTAATGGGATATTTTCACCTCGTTATGAAGGTAGAGTCGTTCAAGAGGATGTATTAAGCTCAGTTATTTTATTTTTTGTTTTATTTATTGTCTCAATTTGTTTTTTCTCAATATTACTGGGATTAACTGGTTTGGATTTTATAACCTCTGTTTCAGGCGCAGCCACAGCATTTGCAAATGTTGGACCGGGCTTAGGGGCTCAAATAGGGCCTACTGGAAACTTTTCTAATCTCAATGACGTAGCGAAGTATTTGTTAATAGCCGCAATGTTAATTGGACGTTTAGAGTTATTAGTAATATACGCTACTTTGACTATAAGCTTTTGGAGGAATTAATCTTGAGAAGAACTGTTGGTGCTCAGATTTCGAAGCTTTTAAAAAATAAAGGGGTCGATTTTATTTTTGGAATTCCCGGAGTGCATAATCAAGAATTATATAGAGGTATAGAGGAAGCGGGTATAGAACATGTTTTGGCGCGTCATGAGCAGGGTGCTGGGTTTATGGCTGACGGATACGCCCGCGCAACAGGTCGACCTGGTGTGGCTTTTGTAATAACCGGCCCTGGTGTATGTAATATTATGACACCAATGGGCCAGGCCTATTCTGACAGTATTCCGATGCTCATACTCTCGTCTTCGCTGGAAGAACGAACTCTTGAACCGGGTAGAGGAAGATTACACGAGATGAAAGACCAGAGATTAGCAGCTGAAACAGTGTGTGATTGGTCTATTGTTGCTAAAAATGAAACTGAAATATATGATCTGATAGAACGTGCGTTTTATGAGTTTCAGACTCTACGAAAAAGACCAAAACATATACAAATACCCATTAATTTGTTAGAGAGCCTATCTGAATTAGATTGCATAAAGATAAAAGAGAAAAGGACTCCTAAGGAAATTAAAACATTTCAAAGTTTAGATTTTATTGAAGGATTATTTCGTAACTTCCCCAAAATATTATTTATTTTTGGTGGTGGTACCTGTCATTGCTCTGACTTAGCAAGAGAAGTTATGAAAAAATGTAATGCTGCGTCCTTTAGTACGTTTGCTGGCCGGGGAATAATTAAGTCAGATAACGAATTAAATTTTGGTAGTTATTTATCTCACAAAAGCAGTTTATCACCTATTTCAGATGCGGATATTGTTATAGCAGTTGGAACGTCTCTTTCTGAGGTTGACATTTGGAGAGAGTCTCTAGGAGTGAGCGGAAAATTTATTTGGGTTAACTCAGATCCTGAAGCGTTTTCTTCAAGTGTCGGTTTGCATCAAAAAGTCATATGTAATAGTGAAGATTTTTTAAGATTTCTCAATGATAGGATCCCAGTAAATTATCCTAATAAATGGGATGTTATGGTTGTTAAAAATTTTAAAAGAAAGTGTGAAAGCGAAGTTAATAGTGTTCGACCAGGTATCACCCCTCTTTGCTATGCTCTTAGGGAGTGCACTGATGAGAATACAATGTTTTTCTCGGATATGACTCAATTTGCGTATGTTGCCAAAGAAGTAATTCCAATGGATTTCCCAAATCTCTGGCATCACCCTTACGGTTTTGGCACTTTAGGTTTTGCACTGCCGGCTGCGATAGGAGGGGCTCTTGGCAAACCGAATACTCCTATAATTGCGATAGCAGGCGATTATGGGTTTCAATATACGATTCAGGAATTGGCAACAGCAGTAGAGTTGAAATTAAGTATACCGATAATACTATGGGATAATCATAAGTTAAAAGAAATTGAAGATAGCATGCAAAGTGCCCAAATTGCTCCTAATTCTGTGCAAGCTCTTAATCCAGATTTTTGTCAGCTCGCTATCGCTTATGGTGCATCGTCAGCTTCACCCAAAGATATTAAAGAATTTAAAGCTGAAGTATTGAAAGCCTTTTCTAATGAGGTCCCAACGTTAATTTATCTGACAAATGATATTTTGATTTAGTATATATTTTTTTTGTAAAAATCAGTTTTGTTTAACTTTAAAAAGTTATTACTACCAGCAGCTGACTAATACTGAACTCTCTCTACCTAACTGAGTGAGAACTTCATTGGTTTTTTCTTGTTCCTCAGTTTCTAAATAAAAACTTATACCTTGTTTTTTTAGAGTTTTTTTAATAATTGAATTTTTTATTGAAAACGCGATGTCAGAGGGTATATTAAAACCCTCTTCCTTATAGTTTATTAAAACCCCAATAATAGCTCCAGATTTGTTGACCATGGCAGCGCCGCGATGGCTATCATCAACATCTAAAAATAGTTGTTTAATGTAGGTCTCATCCTTTGGTCCTTTTAGGTCAATTACCTTAGCCATGCTAAAGGAAGGGGAACCAAATGCCCCTCCGTTCGAGAAACCCGATATAAATACGTTGGATTCAATCTTTGGAAATTTTTTAGAAAACTTTAGATAGTTGAGCGGAGCTATATTTTCTTTGGGTTGTAAAATAACTAAGTCAGCATCAACACTTTTGATCTCGAGCTCAATATCTTTATCTAGCGTCAGTTTATAACAATTATTTAGAACTGAATTGGTCGTTATTACTGTTCCAGTTTCATTTATAAAAAAACCAGTTCTTGATATTTTTGGTAATCTGAACTGTATACCTGAATAAAAATGACGTTTTTCTTCACTATTTGGTGTATCTGATTTCTTAAGGCCTCCATTGGTTATATGGATTGTTTTTCGAGCTAAATAAATTGCTGTTTCCAGTTCTTCTTTTTGAGCATCTGGGTAATTAAATAAAAAGCCTTTTAGATAATTTTCTTCTAATGTGACGTAAACGTAAACGCTCCTACCTTTGTCGTGTCCTTTGATTGAAAAATATGAGTTATTTATTCGTTTCCGCGCTTCAGGAGGAATTACTTCAAATTTTTTAAAGAGATTATAAAAATCTTTCAAGGTTTCGATATTCCCAGGTTGGGAAATTAAGATAACACTAGCGTCTATAGCGGTTCCGTTATTAGAGTAATGGGAGAACGGAAATATATACTTATCAAATTTCACGTAGTCAGTGGGCATTAGTAATTGAAGTCCTGAATTAGAGTCAGTAACTAATTCATATCCTTTATTTCTTAATCTGTGCTCATAATTTTTTAACAATATCTCTATTTGTTGTGTTGTTAAAATATTTGTCACAGGAAGGTTGTTGTCCTGTTGCCATAAACCGATTGCTTTTCTAGTGCCTTCGCCAAATGTTCCATCTATCCCCATAGAATATAAGTTCAAATCTTTTAAAGCTAGTTGTATGTAGTTTTTCTCTGCTTGTTTTAATAATTTCTCATTTTCGATTGATTGATTCAGAGTCTCCTTGATAATAGGTTTTTGTTTCAAACTAGACACCTTTAGGTTCTTTTGAACCTTCAAACTTTTATTTGGCCAAAATTGTGATGCAAATTTTGAGCCACCAATCACATTTGTTTGTAAGGATATTTTTTTATTACTCTGCAGCTTTTGAATTTTTTCCTGCGCCTGATTAATTTCGTATGGCCCCAAGACCAATAAATACCAACCATTTTCAGTTTTAAACCCTTTTATTTCTTCGGATAAATAAGCATAGCTATCTGCTTTCTCTTCTGCGGTTTCTTTTTTAGAGAATGAGTCTATTTCTACCCAATAGGATTGAGAGGATGCTGGCGATAAAATTAATAAAAATGTAACAAATATACTGGATATTAAAATACGCTTCATAATTTTTTTCCCGTACAGACATTTACGTTAATTTAATAGGTTTTAAAACCCTAATAATATGGTTGCAGGGATGATGCACCCCAAAAACTAATAATTTCATCAATTGACTGCTATCAATGTCTTCCCTATTTGAAAATTAATACATTAAAGGCAGGAATATGAAACAAAAAATTGAAAAGCCAAAAAGTTTTCAGGAGATTGTTCTACGATTACAAACTTACTGGGCTGAAATAGGCTGCGCAATAATTCAGCCATACGATTTAGAGGTTGGTGCCGGCACTTTTCATCCAGCTACTACTTTGAGAGCTTTAGGACCAAAACCATGGTCTGTTGCGTATGTTCAACCTTCTCGTAGACCAACAGATGGACGATATGGTGAGAATCCTAATCGGTTGCAGCATTATTACCAGTTTCAGGTTTTAATCAAACCTTCTCCACCAGATTTTCAAGACTTATATCTGAACTCCCTCCAGTCTATAGGTATAGATCCAGAGCTACATGATATCAGATTTGTCGAGGATGACTGGGAGAGTCCAACTTTGGGGGCTTGGGGGCTCGGTTGGGAAGTCTGGTGCGACGGAATGGAAGTTTCTCAATTCACATATTTTCAGCAAATTGGTGGTCATGACTGCAATCCAGTATCAGGAGAGCTGACTTACGGGTTGGAGCGTTTGGCTATGTATGTCTTAGATATAAACCATGTTATGGATTTGCCCTTTAATAACCCAAATGCACCGTTACACCTTAAATATGGTGACATATTTAAAGAGTCTGAAGCGCAATACTCAAGATGGAACTTTGATGTTTCAAACCCAAAAATATTATTACAACATTTTGAAGACGCCACTAACCAATGTAGAGAGATATTGAATTCTGAGCCATTAGATCCAAAAACAGGAAAATTTATTGTGATGGCGCATCCCGCTTATGATCAATGTATTAAGGCAAGTCATATATTTAACCTTTTAGATGCTCGTGGTGTTATCTCAACGACTGAACGGCAGGCGTTCATCGGTAAAGTGAGGAGTTTAGCAAAAGCTTGTGCTGATGGGTTTTTGAAAACTGAAGCTGGAGGCCTCAACAAATGAATGGAAAGTTAGTTGGTCTTATTCTTATAATTTCAGCATTTTTTGGAGGGGGTATCCTATATTATTTACAGGTTTATTATTACTATTCGTATATTGATGAAAGTACTGAAGATTTTAGTATAAGGGTTCTATCAAAAAATAGTGGGTTGTATGAGGTTGTTAAATTTGATCAATTTGAGGGTATCAATGGTGATAATTCACCATTAAACTTCAAAAGTTGTTTTAACCTGATGGAAGTAGAAAGAATAAAGAAAATTTCTGTTAAATTTATCAAACCTATTCCACTAACTGCTCCTGCTTGGTTTACTTGTTTTAATGCTCAAAGTTTAGGGAAGTCACTAGAAACGGGAGAGGCCTTTGCTGTCGTATCTGAGAAAAATATTTTCTCTGGTATTGATAGAGTTTTAGCTTTTTATAACGATGGTAGAGCCTTTTCATGGCATCAGCTAACAGACAAGTAATTGAAAGAATAATAAGATGAGAGAACTTCTAATAGAGTTATTATCAGAAGAAATACCTTCTAGAATGCAAGAAGCTGCTAGAGGTAATCTAAGATCTATAATGACAGAAGGCCTGATGACTGCAGGGTTAAATTATGAAAGTACAACCTCTTATTGCACTCCGAGAAGGTTAGTATTAGTTATTTCAGGATTATCAGAGAAATCTAGACCGCGTATAATTGAACGTAAAGGACCTCGCGTTACGGCACCAGATCAAGCAATAAACGGTTTTTTAAAATCAACAGGGTTAAACAAGAAAGATTTGGAGATCCGCCCTATAAAAGGCGTTGACTTTTTCTTCGCAAATATAGAACAACCCGGTCGGGACGCTGCCGATATAGTTTCAGAGGTTTTGAGTTATACGATAAGAAACTTTCCTTGGCCTAAGTCGATGCGTTGGGGTACGAGTACGTTGCGATGGGTAAGGCCTTTAACCAACATTCTCTGTATAATTTCTGACGAAAATCAGACAAAAATTGTGAATTGCGAATTAGATTCTATCAGTTCAACCAATAAATCGTTTGGCCATAGATTAGCCAATAATAAGGAGTTTTCAGTAAGAAACTTTGATGACTTAAAAAAACAACTAAAACATTCTTGTGTTATTTTAGACCAGAAAGAAAGAAAACTAGAGATTTATAATACAGCAGCTAATCTGGCATTTGCCTTGGGATTAGAGCTGGTCGACGATCCATTATTATTAGACGAGGTAACAAATTTAGTTGAGTGGCCTAATGTCCTAGTTGGGAAGATTTCTAGTGAATTTATGAACCTTCCGAGTGAAGTTTTACAGATCTCTATGAGGAAGCATCAGAAGTTTTTTAGTTTGAAAAATAAAAAAAATAATCTCATAGAAGGGTTTGTAACGGTTTCTAATAATCAGGGAAAAAATAATGGAGAATTAATTCTTGAAGGAAACCAGAGGGTTCTTTCTGCACGTCTTTCAGATGCTAAATTCTTTTGGGAGAATGATTTGCGAACTATTAGTTTAGGTATGGACTCTTGGGTCGATCAGTTAAAAAATGTTACATATCATAATAAATTAGGAAGTCAGTTTGAAAGAGTGGCTAGAATAAGAGAAAAGTCCTTAAAATTAGCTCAAAGTTTAGATGTTGACGCAAGTTTGGTTGATCAGGCATCTTTATACTCCAAGGCTGATCTGTTATCTGAAATGGTTAATGAATTCCCTGAATTACAGGGTTTAATGGGGAGCTACTATGCGAAAGCATGCGGCTTACCCGCAGAAGTTTGTTTGGCTATTAAAGATCATTATTCACCCCTAGGGCCCAAAGATGTCTGTCCTCAAGCTATAATTTCAATAGTGGTAGCATTATCAGATAAATTAGATACTCTTGAAAGTTTTTGGAAGATTAATCAAAAACCCACTGGATCATCAGACCCATTTGCTCTTAGAAGAGCAGCTTTGGGAATAATTAGGTTGTTAATAGAAAATAAAATTTCATTAGATTTGGGTCATTATCTATATGATTTAGAGGATAATAAGGTTCGCGATCTTATTTTTTTCATTCATGAAAGATTAAAAGTTTTTTTAAGAGAAAAGAATATTAGATATGATGTCATAGATGCATGTTTGTTATCTAAAAATAACAGTAATATTTTTCATCTGTTTCTAAAGGCGGAAGCACTTTCAGAACGGCTAAAGCTTAAAACAACTGAAAACCTTGTTCAGAGCTTTAAGAGAGTAAATAATATATTGAAACAAGCTGAAAAATTAGATGGAGTAATATACGAACTTGAGCCTGACATAGAGTTTTTTGAGGGTCCTGAAGAACATGAATTATTTGTAGGCCTGAAGAAAGTAAGCGATGTGGTAATCGCTCGATTATTAAAAAATAATTTTGTAGCTGCAGTTGAGTGTTTGGCTGATTTGCAAGATCCAATAGATAATTTTTTTAATGCAGTTAAAATAAACTCCGATAATCCTATAGTAAGACGTAACCGTTTGTGTCTATTACAAAAAATAAGAGTTATTTGTAATGAGGTTGCGGATTTTAGTCTTATAGAGGGATAAGGCTATAGAGCGTAGTGTTAAAACTTAAGTTAAAGGTCTTTGATTGAAATTATGATAAAGATACCAAGTTTCGAGTTAATATCCTCTACGGCTAATATTAGCGGTAATCTTCATGGTGTTAGAGCAAAATGTTTGCAGCGGCTCATAAGGTTAGGTCTTCCCGTACCCAAATCAGTAGCGTTATCTATTCCGTTTGTTAACGCTATTGCGTCTGGAGAGCGTATTGATCTGAATGGTATAGTCGCAAATTTTGGTTTAAATCCCATAATTTCGGTTCGATCCTCGCCTTTAATTGGAGATTGGGGCGGTCCTAGTACAATTTTAAATATTGGCATGAATCGTGCGACGGAACAATATTACGCCAAAGTTCTTGGTAAAAAAGCAGCTAAGGAGTTACATCTAAAATTTATTAAATCCTATGCTATGGAAGTTTTGAGATTAGATGACACGCTTTTTGATTTTGATAACCTAACACCTGAAACTGCTATTAACGCCTATGAACAGGAAATGGATGAGTGCTTTCCACAGAGTATTGAAGCCCAGCTTTCAGAAGTTTTGAAGTCTATGTCTAGAGCATGGCAAGGTACATCAGCGCGGTTATTACGAGTTTCAAAAGGTGCTCCAGATAATGCTGGTTTAGGTCTGGTTGTACAGAAGATGGTTTTTGGGTTAGGCAAAGCTAAAAGTGGAGCTGGTGTAATACAATTTTTTGATCCTGAAAACGGAAGAAAAAAAGAGATCGGTCGATATCTTAACCAATCGCAGGGTAGAGATGCATTAGAAGATAGGAAAGAAGCATTATTCTTAACAAAAGATAAACGGGGGCCATCTTTAGAAGAGATGTATCCAAGTGTGTTTGAAGCACTAATCCAAGCTGGGGTAAAATGCAGTATTGGTTTAAAGGAAGAGATGCAGATAGAATTCACTTTACAAAATGGAAAATTATTTATCTTGGATGCAGTACCTGCTCCAAGGAATGTTGGTGCCGCAGTCGAGGTTGCTACTTCTTTAGTAAAAAGAGGAATAATTGACAAAAAAGAAGCTATATTGCGTATTGATCCAAAATCATTGAGTGATCTTCTTCATAATCAAGTTATCAAAGGGTCAAACAGAAGAGTAATTTGCAAAGGTATCGCCGCAAGTCCTGGAGCATCTAGCGGAAAACTAGTGTTTAGCTCGATGTCAGCTCAAGTTTTAGCAGCGAAGAACGAAAAATGCATATTAGTGCGTCGCGAAACTTCTCCAGAGGACATTAGGGGCATGCACTCAGCGAATGGAATATTAACTGAGCGAGGTGGAAATACAAGTCATGCCGCGGTAATTGCACGTGGTTTGGGGTTACCCTGCGTCTCAGGAGTTAATGGAATTGAAGTTGATTCAAAAAATAAGAAATTTAGAACATCTGATGGACGCTTCTTTTTAGAGGGTGATTTTGTAACTATTGATGGTACCACCGGGGATGTATTAGAAGGTGAAGTTCCTTTAGTACCAGCACATCGTGGGAAAAGTTTTAGTACTTTAATGAAATGGGCTGATCAATTTAAGGACATAAAAATAAGAGCTAACGCGGATACCTCCCAAGATGCAAAAGTAGCCGGAAGTTTCGGAGCTGAGGGCATTGGGCTATGTAGAACTGAACACATGTTTTTTGCCGAGGAACGACTCACTGTTTTAAGAGAGGTTATATTTGCTGATAGCCCGATGGATCGTACAGCTGCCCTAAAACGACTTTTGCCAATGCAAAAGAATGACTTTTCTGATTTGTTTCAAATTATGGCTCCGTTACCGGTTTGTTTAAGGTTATTTGATCCACCTCTACATGAATTCCTTCCTAGTACTCGTGCTGGGATTCAACAGCTAGCAGAGGCTATGAATCTGACATTTAACGAAGTTCAAGAGCGAATAGCGAGCCTTTCTGAATCTAACCCTATGTTAGGGATGCGGGGTGTTAGATTGGGTATTACGGTACCTGAAATATACCAAATGCAGGCTAGAGCGATTTTTGAAGCTATTATAGAAACGAGAGCAATTACTGGTCAAACAGTCATCCCAGAAATAATGATTCCACTTGTTTCAGCAAAAAAAGAGGTAGAGCTGGTAAAATCGTCTATGGACGAAGTGGCAAAGTATGTTTCTGAAGAAACTGGGGAGGAAATCAATTATAAGCTTGGCGTGATGGTTGAAACTCCGAGGGCGGCGCTACAGGCTGGAGATATTTCAAAAAATGTGACTTTTCTGAGTTTTGGAACGAATGACATGACACAAATGACTTATGGACTTTCTAGAGATGATGCCGGACGGTTTATGTCTCAGTATGTTAGTCAAGGGGTATTCGAAGAGGATCCGTTTCATATACTTGATAAAGAAGGAGTAGGTGAATTATTGAAGCTGGCGTGTACCAGAGGTAGAGGTGCAAACCAAAATCTGACTTTGTCTGTTTGTGGAGAGCACGGTGGAAATCCAGAGAGCATTGAGTTTTGTAGAAAATTAGGAATGGATTATGTTTCCTGTTCGCCATATCGAGTCCCAGTGGCAAGGTTAGCAGCAGCGCATCTTGCTATATTAGATGTGGCAAGCTAGATGCGGACAAAGCAAAAGATGACTTTATAAGGATTTTGCCTTTATCTTTTTGAAAAACTATTAGATAACGCGTGCTAGTGTGGAAGTGAGTTTCTATTGGTAAGCTTCTAGAGGAATATTATAAGTTTTTATATTAAAGTTATGCGTTCTATTTTAACATATACTCTTTTTATCAATCTGATAATGGTTGCTGGATGCAGTTCCAGCCATGGCAGTTTTGATTTGTTATCAAAGTTAAGACTTGATAATATTTACTATGGTTTTAGCTTTTTTCCACATAAAAGACCAACCAAGCCAATTTATCTAACATTGACTATTGATGGTAAAAAGAAACGAACTGGTAATTTGAACAACCTAAAAGTACTGGATTCATTACCAACCGCTACTGGGGATGCTGAATGGCGCTGTCTTACTGAGGCATTATATTTTGAAGCTCGAGGAGAACCAATTGAAGGTCAGATTGCTGTTGCGGAAGTGATACTAAATAGAGTGGACTCAAAAAAATTTCCAAAGTCTGTTTGTAAAGTTATAGGTCAGACAACTGGTAAAAGGCATAAATGCCAGTTCAGCTACAATTGTGATGGCCTTTTAGAAGTTTTCCCGGATAGGAAAGCTTATGAACGAGTCGGTAAAATTGCTCGATTAATGTTAGACGGATCTTCTCGAGATCTAACTGATGGTGCTACCTTTTATCATAGTAGAAAGGTGAAGCCGAACTGGAGATCATCTTTTGCCCGAACTACAAAGATAGGATCACATATATTTTATCGTTTCAAATCATAAAGCTGTTTTAATTTTTTTGGAGGAAAGTATATTTATGGTTGGAATATTATTATTTTGTAAAGAATTTAAAAGTTCAAATAATTTTTTGAAAAATGAATTATGGTTGATGAATTAAAAAATGCATTTGAGCATCCTGTTGAAAGGGCAAAGAGTCTTTCTGAGATCTGTCCTTTAGATAGAATATCTTTACGAGACTATATACATGAAGTCGAGATAGGAGCATTCCAATCCGAAAGAGGATCTAATCAACGAGTAAAATTTAATATCGTTGTTGAAGTGGTAATTCCAGAAAATCCAGATGATGATGTTGATCTTGTGTTCTCGTATGACACTATAATTTCTGTAATAAATAAAGAGCTTTCATTTGAGAGAATAAACTTATTGGAAACCTTGGCAGAAAAAATAGCAAATAATATTTTGTCAGATAAAAGAGCAAAAAAAATATTCATTAGAATTGAAAAGTTGGATCGAGGCCCGGGTGCACTGGGTGTAGAAATTGTCAGGTCTAATTTTGGTAAAAAAGTTTCAACTATTAAATCTTTGCCGGCTTGTTACCTTATTGTTCTAGGCAAAAAGATTTTTCAACAAGATAGGGTAAAACAATTAATTGATGTATTATCATCAGCGGATATTTCAAGTATTTTACTTGTTCCAGAATCTGTTTCAAAAGAATCAATTATACTTAATGAGTCTGTCAAAACGCGAGTGGCGTTACTTTCTATTGACCAAAATGCGTGGGTTTTGGCTTCTAAAAACAAGAAGTGTCAGGTTGTAGAGACGAGAACAGAATTGGATTGGCTTATAAAAAATAAAAAAA
>JBMYRX010000007.1:0-41279 GCA_049602715.1 Paracoccaceae bacterium
TAAACTATTTCTCGGTTTTTGACTTCAAAACTTTTGAAACAGCATTAATCGCGATATCAACAGACGTGTCTATAGACAATTCTGTTGTATCTAGCAAGACCGCATCTTCAGCTCTAACTAGAGGTGAGATAGATCTTTCTTTATCAGCTCGGTCTCTTTTCTTTATTTTTCTTAAAAGATCTTCAAATGTTAGTTCTTTATCAACTAGAGATAGTTCCTTAAATCGCCTCTCAGCTCTTACTTTTTCTGACGCGGTTACAAAAAATTTTATATCCGCATCTGGAGATATTACTGTTCCAATATCTCTACCATCTAGTACAGCTCCACCCATTTTTTTTGCAAATGACTTTTGATAACAAACCAGGGCCTCCCGAACCTTCGGATCAGCTGCTATTTTTGATGCAGCTATTGAAACAGCTTCTACTCTTAAAAGCTTACTATTCATCGAATCATAATCCATATCAGACAAAGCTTGAAACGGACTTATACCCCCCAAAACTTTTGATCCAATATATCTATAAATTAACCCTGTATCTAAATATGAAAAGCCAAAGTATTTAGATATTTGCCTCGATATTGTACCTTTGCCTGAGGCTGCGGGTCCATCTACTGCAACGGTAAAAATCATTTTCTTATTTTATCCTAATTAGCGGTTCGATATTAACTTAAATACTTTAAACAAAAATTATACTGTTTAAAAAGACTAGGCTATTTCAAATTTAGCTCCCAAGTTTTCCATTAAGTTTTTAAAATTTGGGAATGACGTAGCAATTGTCGAGTAATCGTCTACGCTAACGGCCTCCTTTGATGCCAGACCAAGACAGAGAAAAGACATAGCTACTCGATGATCTAAAAATGTTGAGCAATCACCACCTCCATTTACGCCGTTATCACCATTTCCATGCACTATGAATGTTTCTTCACTCTGTTCAGTTTTTATACCACAAGCAGACAAACCTTGCGCCATTGCGTGGATTCTATCACTTTCTTTAACCCTAAGCTCTCCTACTCCTCTCATAACTGTTTTACCCTCTGCAAACGATGCTACTACTGATAATATAGGATATTCGTCTATCATTGAAGCCGCTCTACTTGATGGAACATTTACTCCTTTGAGCCTTGAAGACTTAACCCTTAAATCTGCTATTGGTTCACCACTCTGCATTCTTTTATTTAAGTATTCTATATCTGCACCCATTTCATTTAATGTTTGGAAAAGCCCCGAACGAGTTGGGTTAAGCGTTATATTAGGTACTAAAATATCTGATCCTTCAACTATCAAAGCAGCAGAAATAGGAAATGCAGCTGAACTAGGATCTCGCGGTATAGTAACTGATTGGCTTTTCAATTCAGGATACCCTTCCAGTGTTATTACTTTTCCTTTTTTATTATACTCGACACCTATATTAGCACCGAAGCTTTCAAGCATTCTTTCAGTATGGTCTCTGGTAAGTTCGCTTTCAAATATAGTTGTTTTACCTGGCGCATTTAGACCAGCTAATAGAATTGCGGACTTTACCTGTGCAGATGGTACCGGCATTGTATACTCTACAGATATCGGTTCCTTTGTTCCAACTGCAGTCATTGGAAATCTAGCCCCACTTTTACCAAAAAATTGAGTACCAAATAGTCTTAGGGGACTTATAACTCTTTCCATCGGCCTTTTAATCAGTGATTCATCCCCTGAAAAAGTAGCCGTGATTGGCGATGTGGCCATAGCTCCTAATAATAACCTCGCAGCAGTGCCAGAATTCCCACAATCGACAACTTTATTAGGTTCAGAAAATCCCCCAACTCCAACTCCATCTACGGTCCAATCCCCGCAAGAATGACGTATTACCGTAGAACCGAAATTTTTCATCGCCTCAGCCGTACAGAGCACATCCTCTCCTTCCAAAAGACCATGGATCCTCGTCTTGCCGACACATAATGCCCCTAATATTAGTGATCTGTGAGATATCGATTTATCACCTGGTATATCTGCCTCACCAGTTAAAGGCCCATATTTATAGGATCGAATTCCTCGTTTCTTATTATTTTCACTCAAAATGTAACCTCTAAATACTTATTACTACCTAGCAACCAGTAAACTTAAAATATTATTTAATGGTAATTTAATTAAATACTAAAAAGCCATAAGTTATAAGACCTACAAACGTGTTTTCTTTTGAAATGTCATATAATATGATGTTTTATTATTTTTTCGTGCCTTCTTCTCATATCTGGTAGGGAACCAATCTTCCCATGGAGAACTAAAATCATTTTGATTTTGTTCTCTCAAAATAAAGTCTAACTTGAGAACCTCTTGAAATGCATGATTACAGTATTCTTTAACATCCGTAGCGATACGGAATTGAGCAGCTACTTTCATTACTCGACATAATGGTATCAGATATTCTGGGTTGACGAAACGCCTACGGTTATGGCGTTTTTTTGGCCATGGATCAGGATATAATAGAAAAACTCGATCAATGGAATTACTTGGAAGTACATCGAATAAATTTCTTACATCTCCTGGATGAATAAAAATATTATTTATTCTTTTTTCCTTTATTTTTGCCAATAATGAGGCCACACCATTGATATAGGGTTCACAACCAAAAAAAACTATACTTGGATTTAGCTGTGCTTGGTTAATTAAATGTTCTCCAGAGCCAAAACCGATTTCAAGCCATAACGGTTTATTCTTTATATATTTCGTTAAATTTAAAACTTGTCTTTCTGAATTATCCGTCACGGTCACAGAGTTGATAATAAACTTTGGTAACTCTACTTTTAACAGAAACTCTTGTTTCTTAGTAAGGGATGGGCCCCTAAATCTACCGTAGAAATTTCTTTGCAACTTTTTAATTATACTTTACTATCTTAAAAATATTATAGGATGTTAATTAAAGAAAAAACCTAAACCTCTTTCCTTAAATCTGAAATCAAATCAGTTCGTTCCCAACTAAAGCCTCCCTCGCTATCAGGCTCGCGGCCAAAATGGCCATAAGCTGCTGTTCTTTGATAGATTGGTCTATTTAAGCTCAAATGGTTCCTGATGCCACCAGGAGTTAAATCCATCACTTTTGTGACAGCTTTAGCAATTTTTGAGTCTTCGATAACCCCAGTACCATAGCTATCACAATGAATAGATAACGGCTCTGCAACACCAATCGCATAACTTAATTGCAGGGAGCATCTACTTGCTATACCTGAAGCTACAATATTTTTTGCCAAATATCTCGCAGCATATGCTGCCGATCTATCAACCTTTGTGGGATCCTTACCCGAAAATGCCCCACCTCCATGAGGAGCCGCACCACCATAAGTATCAACTACTATTTTCCTCCCAGTCAAACCAGCGTCACCATCTGGTCCTCCGATAACGAACTTTCCTGTTGGGTTGACCCACCATTTGGTTGAATCAGTTATCCAGTGAGAAGGTAGAACCTCTCGAATGTAAGGCTCAACAACATCTCTAACATCTTGCGATGTCATATTAGGATCTAAATGCTGACTCGATAAAACAATTGATGTTATATTTTGGGGCTTCCCCTCCCTATATCTTATTGTTAGCTGAGATTTGGCATCAGGACCAAGAGTAGGTTCTAGCCCATTTTTCCTAACTTCAGCTAAACGACGTAAAATTGCATGAGAATAATGGATAGGAGCCGGCATCAATTCAGGAGTTTCATTTATAGCATACCCAAACATTAATCCCTGATCACCAGCTCCTTGATCTTTTCCGTCCTTTTTTGATGCATTTACTCCCTGAGCAATATGCGCCGATTGCTCATGCAACAGATTAGTAATATTTATTTTATCCCAATGAAACTTCTCTTGCTCATACCCTATGTCTTTTACGCAATTTCTAACTATAGTATCTATCTTTTGCATATAATCCGAAAGTTTTTCTTGATCACTAAGCCCAACTTCTCCACCCACAATTACTCTATTGGTAGTAGCAAATGTTTCAGCCGCAACACGGGCATTCGGATCTTCCTTTATGAATGTATCTAATATAGCATCAGAGATCTGATCGCATAGTTTATCGGGATGCCCTTCCGAAACCGACTCCGAAGTAAAAAGGTATTCACTGTTTGCCATAGGGTGCTCCAATTAAAAGAAAAGATGACGTCAGGTAGCCGTTGTAATCTTACCGTTGAATCACTAATTAGATCTAACTATTAGGTCAATCTTTAATCATGAATTTTCGAAATAAAATTAATTTACTTAGAGCAAGAGTAAGAAAAATAATGATAGGCCAGTCTGCTAGTTTCGCATATAGAGTCTTAGATCCAACCGGTGGAATATAAGCATCTAGAAATGTCGTCTCATTTAATCTTGTTTGAGCAACTATTTTTCCTTTCGCATCAATTATTGCTGAAATCCCTGTATTCGCGGCTCTGATTACTGGCAAAGCCTGTTCAACTGCTCTAAATTTTGCTTGAGCTAAATGTTGGTATGGGCCTAAAAAACGACCGAACCAAGCATCATTAGTGACTTGGATTATCATACTAGGCCTTACTTCAGTTCTAACATTAGAGGGAAAAATTAATTCATAACAAATCAATGGTATTGCGTACCCTACATCCGGAATTCTTAATATTCGTTCGCCGGTTCCAGCCTGATATCCAGCTCCATCTCGAGCTGCAAGACCGCTTATACCTTTATCGTTTAACCATTCCCCGAATGGTATATACTCTCCAAATGGTACAAGCTTTTTCTTATGAAACTTTTCTAATACAACTCCGTCTGCACCTATCAGAGCCATAGTATTCCTAATACCGTCATTAACAAAATCATTAATACCAATTATTGTTGGTACATTAGATGCAGCCTCTGATATCGCCAATAGTAAGCCCGTTGCGTCGTTCAACGGTACAGAAACAGAAGTTTCCGGCCATACAATTAAATCAAGAGGTTCTGAGGACGGCATCCTAGTAAATTGCAATTGCCTTTCCCAAAATACTGGTATTTGAGCTGGATTCCATTTTTCATGCTGCGGTGCGTTAGGTTGAACCAGGCGAACCAACTTCGCGGACTCATTATTATAAGTTTGACTGGAAGTTATATATCCATAAGACCAAGCACTCATCAATAAAAAAAACGGTAGAAAAAGTCTTACTAACACTGGTTTTAATTTAAAAAAGGGTAAACCAGCTAGTAGGAGTGTAAATAAAGTTAACCCATGAGGCCCAATTATTGAGCTGAGTTGTATTATAGGATGATCACTCCAAATATAGCCTATCAGTGACCAAGGAAAGCCGGAAAAAGCTAGACTTCTGATATATTCCATAGCTGATAAAGAGACTATAACCGAAAAAACTACGTTATATTTATTGGAAATCAATATAGAAACCCCATAAGCGATAAGCCAAAATAATGATAATCCCGCAGATAAAGCGATTAGAGCAAACGGAGCTAGCCACTTGTGACTAGACCCGGGTATCAAAAAAGGCTCCATAATCCAAAATAATGACACTAAAAAATAACCAAAACCCGTGAAAAAACCAGTTAACGAAGCTTCTTTATAATTTTCACAAATTTTCAAAATATAAAAAGAAAAAAAGAAACCTGTTAAGGTTAAAAACCAAAGAGACCACGGAGCTTGCCCTAAAGCCGCGATACAACCCGCGAAAAATGCAAAGCTCAAGTATAATTTCTGTTTCAATTTAATTCAGATTTATTCACTTATTCTCTCCTTATTTGAAAGAATAACCCGTATTCGCTTTATCCGCCGAGGATCTGCATCCATTATAACAAACTCAGTACCGGATGAATGCTCTACAATTTCGTTCCTGGTTGGTACCCTGCCTAATAACATAACGATTAACCCACCTAACGTATCAATTTCTTCGTCCATTTCATCGTCTGATAATCTTCTACCGATCTCTGCTTCAAATTCTTCCAAAGGAGCCTTAGCCTGGACAATATACGTTCCAGGTTTTTCTAACGTCCAGAGATCTACCTCATCGATATCATGTTCATCCTCTATTTCACCTAGTACTTGCTCGATAAGATCTTCGATTGTCACCAGGCCGTCTACTCCCCCATACTCATCTATAACTAACGCCATGTGTTTGCGTTCCGCTTGCATTTTAGATAGTAAAACTCCGATAGCCATTGAGGGCGGAACAAATAGTACAGGTCGTACCATATTTTCAGCTTTGAAATTCTGAGTGTGTCCATTGAACCCGTATTTTAACGATAAGTCTTTTAAATGAAGAAGGCCTATGGGACTATCTAAAGTATCCTTAAAAACGGGTAATCTAGTCAAACCACTATCCCTAAAAACTTTAACTACCTCATCTAATGCTATATCTATTGGTATGGAAACAATCTCTGCTCGAGGAATTGACACATCCCCTACATGTTTCAAATTTAAATTTCTAACTCCTAAACTTGAAGATGACAGCCTTTCCCCACTAGGAACTTCTTCAGCGTTTAGCAGTTTTTTATTACTTTTAAACATACGTATAAACGACTTAATCAAGTGGTTCAGTCGTTTATCCTTATTACTTGTCAGCTTATCGCGCGCGCCTTGCGCTGCAATAGACGAGTCCTCTAAATTATCGCCCATTTTTCCTTTTCCATTAATGTTGAACTTTATAATATTCCCATTTGTAGGGGTCTTCAAGGCCTAGCACGTTTAATATGCGAATCTCGACTTTTTCCATTAATTCCATATCCCCAGGTGAAACGTGATCAAATCCAAGTAAGTGCAATGTCCCATGAACAGTTAGATGAGTAATGTGATCAGAAAGTGGACAACCAATAGCCTTCGCTTCCCTAGCACAATATGGGTAGGCAAATGCCAAATCACCCAACTCACTGTCAAAATTTTTCTTGAAGATAGGCACCTCTGGTATTGTTCCAGAATTCTTTGCCGATCTATCTTTGTTTGGCCAACTCAAAACATTAGTTGGTTCTTTTAGTTTTCGAAACACTAAATTTAATTCTGAAATCCTTTTGTTATTGCACGCTAAAACACTAATATTAAAGCGATCATCTATCCCTAAATATTTTAACGTCGTAGCACACGATAATGTAACCAAGTTGATAAAGTCGATGGCGTGCCATTGCCGGTCTTCGATAGAAAATTCAACTTTTGCCATTTATTTTTTCATAAGCCTCAATAATTTTGGCAACTAGTGGATGTCTGACCACATCTTTGGAAGTAAAATAACTGAAATCTACTCCAATTACTTTTGATAAAAGTTCTTCAGCCTCCCATAAGCCTGACTTCACGCCCCTTGGAAGATCTATTTGGGATCTATCACCAGTTATCGCCATTCTTGATCCTTGACCAAGTCTAGTCAAAAACATCTTCATCTGCATTGTTGTTGCATTTTGAGCCTCGTCCAGTACCACAAAGGCATTATTTAAAGTTCGGCCTCGCATAAAAGCCAAGGGCGCAATCTCTATTTTTTTTTCTTCTAGTAATCTTAACATTTGCTTAGAAGGTATAAAATCATTTAACGCATCGTAAAGTGGTTGCATATATGGATCTACTTTATCCTTCATATCCCCCGGCAAAAAACCGAGCCGTTCACCAGCTTCAACAGCTGGCCGGCTTAGAATTATTTTATCAACTTCTCCGTTCATAAACATATTAACACCCACGGCAACTGCCAAATAGGTTTTGCCAGTACCAGCTGGACCAATACCAAAAACTAGATCGTTTTTAAACAACGCTCCTACATATTTCTTTTGGGCTTGAGTACGTGGCTCAACCAACTTTTTCCTAGTTTTAATCTCGTGTGAAATGCCACTCACTAACTTTTCTTCATATTTTTTTGAAGAGTTTTTCAACTCTACATTGTCAATCATTCTCAATTCTCTATCTATATCGGAGTATGTCAGCTCTTTTTTTTCTTCAAGTCTTGTATATAAATTTTTAAGAATTTTTGAGGCAACCTGCCCAGCCTCTCCCACTATAACTAACTGGTTACCTTTTCTTATTATTGTAACATAAAGAAAAGATTCAATATGAGAAATGTTTCTGTCAAATTCTCCACATAAATCTATTAATAACTTATTGTTTGGAAACTCTATAAATAGCTGATTATCGGAATTACTTTCTATACGTCCTTTCAAAGCATTAATTTTCAACCACTACTCCTTTTTGGATATCTTCAACCAATAATCATAATCCCTGAGATATTAAAAACCAACAAAATTTTCAATAAAAACTATAATTAAAAATAGTTTCTAGGATTATTTGTCACTTATCAACTCTCCGGCTAAAGAGTTGGTAACACTTTTAACAATACGTACCCCTTTCACTTCTCCAATAAAATCCTGTGGAGCTGTTAAGTGAACAGAATGTAAATATTCCGACTTTCCTATAAGCTGACCTTTTTCTCTTCCTAATTTTTCAAATAAAACATGGACATTTTTACCAACCATACCTTGTTGAAATTGTTTTTGCTGTTTAGTTAGTAACGCTTGCAATCGATGTAACCTACTGACTGCAATACTATCTGGAATACCTTCTTTTTCTGCCGCTGGTGTTCCAGGCCGAGAAGAATACTTAAACGAATATGATTGACCAAATTTTATCTCTTTGACTAGATCCATAGTTTGATCAAAGTCCTTTTCAGTTTCACCAGGAAAACCAACGATAAAATCGCCTGATAGCAAAATATCGGGTCTAACAACTCTCAAAGCAGAAATAATATCCTTATAACTTTTAGTTGTGTGCTTACGATTCATCGCTTTAAGTATTCGATCAGAACCTGACTGGACGGGCAAATGAAGATACGGCATTAGCTTTTTATAAACTGCGAAAGCATTTATAAGCTCGTCGTCCATATCATTTGGATGGGATGTCGTGAACCTAATACGTTTTAAGTCATTAATATTTGATAGCTCTTCAATCAACTCAGTAAGGGACCATTTCCTACCCTCACTCTCACCGTGATACGCGTTAACGTTCTGACCTAATAACGTTATTTCTCTTACACCACGACTAACTAGTTCTTTTGCCTCCCCTATTATCCTCCTAGGGTTTCGACTAACCTCTACGCCTCTAGTATAAGGTACAACGCAAAAAGAACAAAACTTATCACAACCCTCCTGCACAGTAAGAAATGCACTAGGGGTACGCTTTGTCGTCGGCCTTTTAGGTAAGTGAAGAAATTTATCTTCGACCGGAAACTCTGTATCTATGGCTTTTTGATCATTATCAATTTTGTCGATAAGAGAAGGTAGTCGATGATACGCTTGCGGCCCGACAACGAGGTCGACGACTGGCTGTCTATTTATAATCTCCTCGCCCTCAGCCTGAGCAACACATCCCGCCACTCCTATTTTTAGATTTGGATTTTCGTTCTTTAATTCTTTTAACCGACCTAATTCTGAATAAACCTTTTCAACAGCCTTCTCCCTTATATGGCAGGTATTAAGTAAAATGAGATCAGCATTTTTTATGTCTGCTGTTTCTTCATACCCCTTATTCTCAAAGGACTCGGACATGCGTTCACTATCATAGACATTCATTTGACAACCATAAGTCTTGATAAAAACTTTTTTTGAACTGACCATCTAAGATACCTCAATAAACTTGCGAGTCCGCGTTTAACCTACATTTTTACTTCACGCAATCAAGAGAAGTACTAGTTAAAATAGTTTTGAGTTAAAATATCAAATTTTTTTGAAACTCAATGATACAATTGAATTTAAAACAAAATACTATAAGACCGTACCTTAAAGTTACATATAATAGGATAAATCATGAAACTGACGGATTGTCATAACTTTAGAGACTTTAGAACGCTAGCCAAACAGCGATTACCATCTCCTATCTTTCACTATATCGATGGAGCTGCAGACGATGAATTAACATATAAAAGAAATACAAGAGCTTACGATGATGTGGATTTAGTACCCAGCGTTCTGGCAGGCGTTGAGAAAGTTGATCTTTCAACAACTATATTTGGAAAGAAAATTGAAATGCCCTTATACTGTGCTCCGACTGCCGTCCAAAGGTTATTTCACCATGAAGGAGAACGAGCAGTTGCTAAAGCGGCAGAAAAATATGGAACGATGTTTGGTGTGTCTTCTCTTGGGACTGTAAGCGTAGAGGAGATTGGTTCGTTAATTGAGACACCAAAAATGTTTCAATTTTATTTTCACAAGGATCGGGGGTTAAATGATAATATGCTCGAAAGGGCACGAGCAGCCGACTTTGATGTATTGGCGTTAACTGTTGATACTATTACTGGAGGAAATCGCGAAAGAGACTTAAGAACTGGTTTTAGCATACCACCCAAACTTACGCCAGCCAGTATCTTAAGCTTTATATTAAAGCCTCAGTGGGGCATTAATTTTTTAACTAAAAAAAAATTCGAGCTTCCGCATCTAAAAGATTATGTCGACTCAGGCACTAATGCTACTACCTCTATTGGATCATACTTTTCCACAATGTTAGATCAGTCAATGAGCTGGAAAGATGCTGAGAAATTGTGCTCCCAATGGGGCGGACATTTTGCACTTAAAGGAATAATGAGCGTGGATGATGCAAAGCGCGCAGTGGATATAGGTTGTACAGGGATCATGGTTTCAAACCATGGGGGCAGGCAGCTTGATGGAGCTCGAGCACCATTTGATCAGTTGACTGAAATTGTTGATGCGGTTGGTGATAAAATCGATGTAATATGTGAAGGTGGTATTCAACGCGGAACTCATGTGTTAAAAGCTCTCTCAATTGGGGCAAAAGCTTGTTCAGGGGGAAGATTATACCTATATGCCTTAGCTGCTGCTGGTCAACCAGGTGTTGAGAGAGCATTAAATATCTACCGGGCTGAGTTAGAACGTGGTATGAAGCTTATGGGCTGCTCATCGATAGACCAACTTACCCGTTCAAATCTGCGTTTCAGATAACAGATATTAACAAGTAGTTAGAATTATAGTAAACTTAGCATCAATGAAAAAACAAATGATAAAGACTCAGAAAGTTAATCTATCTGCCGCTAATTTAGCCGACAGCCTTAAAGATATTCCCAAGAAGACTTTACCACCCGTTGAAAAATGGAATCCACCTTTTTGTGGAAATCTGGATATTCGTATTTCAAGAAATGGTACGTGGTTTTATCTCGGAACTCCAATTGGCAGACCCGAACTCGTAAAACTATTTTCATCTATTATACGAAAAGATCAGGGAAAATACTTTCTTGTTACTCCAGTTGAAAAAGTTGGGATTCAAGTTGAGGATGCACCCTTTGTAGCTGTAGATTTTGATCTTCATAAAAGAGGTGATACAACTTGGTTGGAATTTACAACTAATGTAGGGGAAAAAGTTAAAGCGGGAGCCAAAAACCCGATTAGGGTTCAAATAGATGAAAAAACTCAAGAACCCTCACCATATATATTGGTAAGGCGTAATTTAGAGGCCTTAATAGATAGGAAAAGTTTTTATCGCCTGGTTGATATAGGAGTCCACGAAAAAATTAATGACCAGATATGGTATGGTGTTCGGTCACAAGATAGTTTTTTTCCACTAATACTATCTAAAGAAATAGTATAGCATGTACCGATAAATTAATGTGCCTCTGCCCAGCTTTGCCCAAATCCTGCGTCTACTGTTAATGGTATAGTCAATTTCACAGACGGTTCACACGCCTTTTCCATGACAGATTTTATAACTGGTATAATTTCATCAATAGATTTCTCAGAAGCTTCAAAAATTAATTCATCATGAACTTGTAGTAACATTTTTACTGGAAGCCCACTAATAGCATCAGGCATCTTAATCATTGCTCTTCGTATAATATCTGCAGCCGTCCCTTGAATCGGAGCGTTTATTGCTGCCCTCCATGCAAAACCAGCGTGAGGGCCTTTAGCGTTAATATTTGGCGTATTTATTCGTCGTCCAAATAACGTCTCTACATAACCGTTGTCCTTAGCAAACCTTTTTGTATCTTCCATATATTTTTTGATTCCTGGAAACCTTTCAAAATATCGATCAATAAATGCCTGAGCTTTTACACGAGGGATCCTCAAGTTACGAGCTAGACCAAATCCTGAAATCCCATATATTACCCCAAAATTTATTGCTTTTGCTTGCCTTCTGACAGAAGGGTCCATTCCCTCCAAAGGAACATCAAACATTTCAGACGCAGTTAAAGCATGAATATCTACACCATTCTTAAATGCAGTTTTAAGTTCATCTATATCAGCAATTTCTGCCAAGATTCTTAATTCAATTTGACTATAATCCAAGCTTATCAACTTATTGCCTACGTCAGCTATAAATGCTTCCCTAATTTTTCGACCTTCATCGCTTCGGATTGGTATATTTTGTAGATTTGGATCGCTTGACGATAAACGTCCCGTGTTGGTACCCGAAATCAAATAAGAGGTATGTACCCGTCCTGTATATTTATTTATATGCTCCTGTAATGCGTCGGTATACGTAGATTTAAGCTTAGCTAACTGTCTCCAATCAAGTACTAACCTGGGCAAGCTATACTCTGTTGACAGATCTTCAAGTATCTCAGCGCCCGTACTATAAGCACCGGTTTTTCCTTTTTTTCCTCCAGGAATTTCCATTTTATCAAATAAAATCTCCCCCAGCTGTTTTGGGGAGCCAATATTAAAAACTTCGCCTGCAATTTCATGCACTTCAGATTCTAAGCCTGCCATTTTTTGTGCAAATGTATTGGACATTCTACTTAGTATGTCACGGTCTACTTTTATACCTGTCATTTCCATGTTTGCTAAGACAGATATGAGTGGCCTTTCTAACCCCTCATAGACTTTTGTAACACTTTTCTTATGTAATTCTGTTTTAAATAACGTCCATAACCTTAGAGTAATATCCGCATCTTCAGCTGCATATAAAGTTGCCTCTGGAATGGAGACTTTGTCAAATGTAACAACCCCTGCCCCTACCCCTATCAATTCTTTAATCGGAATCGGTTTGTGACTAAGATATCTCTCGCTCAAACTATCCATTGAGTGATTATGCAATCCAGCGTTTAATACGTAGCTCAATAGCATAGTATCGTCGATAGCTGATACTTTAAAACCCGCCAATATTAATATTTTTAAGTCATATTTAATATTTTGACCGATTTTAAGAATACTCTCATCCTCAAAAACAGGTCCGAGTACAGTTATTAGAGTTTCTATAGACAGTTGGTTTGGTATTAATGTTTGAACTCCAAATAAATCATCATTGTTCTCTTTGTGAGAAATAGGAATGTAACATGCGTGACCAGGTTTAACGCATAAAGAAATACCGACCAACTCCGCACGCATTTCATTCAGAGAAGTCGTCTCCGTATCAATAGCTACATGACCCGCATCATAAATTTCCTGTATCCATTTATTCAAAGAAATTAAATCTGAAACTTTTTCATAAATCTTTTTGTCAAAGTTAAAAAGTTCACTTTTTTTGACCTCTTCCTCTTCAATAACTCCAATAATTGGCAGATCTGGAATATTAAACTTTTTAGCTATCCTGTTGGTCAAGTTACGAAATTCCATTCGATTTAAAAAAGTGAAAAGTTTTTCTGGATCTGGATCACGAATTTCGAGATCATCAATGGTAAACTCGATTGGCGTTGAGCAATCCAATTCTACCAAACGCTTAGATAGTTTTATCTGCTCTATATTGTTTACTAAAGCTTCACGTCGTTTGGGCTGTTTAATCTCATCAGCGCGATCTAGTAAAGTTTCTAAGTCACCGTACTCGTTAATCAGTAACGCTGCTGTTTTAACACCAATTCCTGGCGCCCCTGGAACATTATCAACAGAGTCTCCAGCTAAGGCCTGAATATCTATTACCTTATCTGGAAACACACCAAACTTTTCGAACACCCCATCTTTATCAATAACTCTATTTTTCATCGCATCAAACATTTCAACGCCATCACCAACTAACTGCATCAAATCTTTATCACTAGAAATAATAGTACATCTTCCACCAAGAATTCGCGCTTGAGTGGCCAGTGTAGCTATAATATCATCTGCTTCATATCCTACCATCTCCTCACAGGCGATATTAAATGCTTCCGTTGCTTCACGAGTTAGGGGCATTTGAGGCCTTAAATCCTCTGGCATGGCTTCTCTATTTGCCTTATATTCATCGTAAATATCATTCCGAAAAGTATGGCTACCTTTGTCAAAAATCACTGCTAGATGCGTTGGCGCCCCTGATCCGACGTTACCCTCAACGTATCGTTGAAGCATATTACAAAAGCCACTTACAGCTCCAATTGGCAAGCCATCAGATTTTCGAGTCAAAGGTGGTAAAGCGTGATAAGCACGAAAAATAAAAGCTGATCCATCTATTAAATGGAGATGATGCCCCTTACCAAAATTCATAATAAGCGCTTACCCTCGAACGACTTGTGAATTATTCTCTTGTCGCAGTAGGGGCACTCTACCCAGCCTTTGTTTTCCGAAATCTGGAACCAAACTCTGGGGTGACCCAATGCGCCTTCTCCTCCATCACAAAAAACCCTAAATTTTTCAACTATTTCCGTTTCAGGAGCGTCAACCATTATTTACCATTCCTTTATAAATTTTGTATTTTTTTATCACTCTTTCTATTAATGCTTGCTTATCATTCGACCTAATTGTTGTCCCCCTAAAATATGTAAATGATAATGAGGGACCTCCTGAACACCAAATTTTCCAGTGTTAGATATTAAACGGTAACCGTCACCCCCTGTCCCTGGACTTATCTGTAATTCATCACAAACATTTGCAACTAATTTATTAAAATCAACTATTTCTTTATCGGTAGCCTCCAAAACGAAATGATCAAAGCAAACGTAAGGACCTCTTGGAATAATTAATATATGTTCCGTAACTTGAGGAGCTATATCCCGAAAGGCTAGACTATATTCGGTACTTGAAATGGTATTATTAGGAATTTCACCACGCAAAATTTTTGCAAAAATATTTTGGTCATCATAATTATAAACCATTTTATAAACCTCTATGTAATATTTCTAGTTTTTTTTTGTCAATTAACAAAAATATTATCAAATTAATCCCTCTGAATCAAAGAGTTTAAGTAAACCAGTCGATGGTCGAGCACCAAATTGGGTTACAATATCAGATCCTGCTATGCAGCCCATATAACCAGCTGTTCTAATGTTATAACCATTTAAAAGACCCCAAAGAAAACCCGCTGCGAATATATCTCCTGCTCCAGTGGTATCAATGATCTTAACAGATTTAGCAGGTATATGATGAAGTTCTCCTTGGTTCATTATGTAAGCTCCATTTCCACCATCAGTACATGCTATAATGTCAATATCATTGGACGCTAACGTTAGTGCTTTGAATAAATCAGTCTGTAAATAGAGAGCTAGTAATTCGGCCTTATTACAAAAAAGGAGATCGACGCTATCAGTAATTAGCTTGTTAAAAGCGTCCCTATGCCTTTGGACACAGAATGGATCAGATAGCGTAAGTGATACTTTACCACCATTTTTTTTACAAATCATGACTGCTTTATCAAATGCTTCATGACTTTGAGGGCCATCAAACCTATAACCCTCTAAATAAATCCAATCACAACAGGTTAACTTTTCACTATTAATATCTTCAGGCGACAAAAACTCCGTTACCCCAAGATAGGTATTCATCGTTCTTTCTCCGTCCGGGGTAATT
Organism: Paracoccaceae bacterium; assembly: GCA_049602715.1. Lineage (GTDB taxonomy): Bacteria > Pseudomonadota > Alphaproteobacteria > Rhodobacterales > Rhodobacteraceae. Next base: position 15,616 of record JBMYRX010000007.1, read on the forward strand.
AGAACAATACACCGTCCTGTGTCTTCCCTGTGATTAATCGAAGCGAAAGGCGTATCATAATCGACATCAAGAGAGTTCATATCCGAGGCAAAAACTTTGCCAAGTTTATCGCCTTTTACTTTTCCAATATAAGATGTTCTAATTCCTGCTTCTGCGATACTAGTTATTGTATTGGCTGCTGAACCACCTCCAACCTCTTTTACTGGGTTGACATTAGAAGAAAGATATACGCCTCTCTTTCGGTCTGTAAGTTGCATAATACCTTTTTCAATATTATTGTTGGTCAGGAAACTTTCATCAACTTCCGCCAACATATCAACCATAGCATTACCAATTCCGATTACTTGATATTTTTTTTTCAACTGTTTCTCCCAAAATTTGTCTCTTAGTAGGGAGACATAATTATTTATTTATATTTTTGAATCTTTATCTATCACTTGCTTTTCTAGGTGGTGAACCGCCTAGAAATGCATTTCCATTCTCATAATCACATGGCTTTTCTTGCATTTCTAAATGTAATCCTTTTCCTAAATAAGGATTTCTTTTGGCAATGTCCTCGTCAAAATTGATACCAAGACCGGGTTGATCAGGTGGGGAAATAAACCCATTATCAACAATTATAGAATTACCAATAAGTTCAGAGTGAAAAGGTGTTTCTATTGTTTCAGCCATTAATATATTTGGAATTGATGTAGCTAGGTGTATGTTAGCAGCCCATTCTACTGGCCCAGCATATAGATGTGGTGCCATCTCGGCATTAAAAATTTCTGCTATACTTGCAGTTTTTTTCATCTCCCAAATGCCACCAGCTCTCCCTAAAGCAGGTTGTAAAATTTTTATTCCGCCCGTTCTGAGTAATGATCCAAATTCAGATTTTGTACTTAATCTTTCTCCTGCAGCAATTGGTATACTGGTACTCTTGGCTATTTCCGAAAACTCTAAAAAATTATCTGGTGGGATTGGTTCCTCAAACCAAAGAGGGGAATAAGGTTCTAAAGCCTGAGCTAGCCTAATTGCTCCAGAAGTCGTGAACTGACCATGAGTACCAAATAATAGGTCTGCTCTATTACCTATTGCCTCACGTATCGCTTTGCAAAACGCAACGGACAATGAAATATCTGTCATTGCTGGTTGGTGCCCTCCCCGCAGAGTGTATGGACCAGCTGGATCAAACTTTATCGCTGTATAACCTTTTTCGACAGCATCCAATGCCGCTTCAGCGGCCATTTCGGGCGAAGTCCAAAAACCTAAAACATCATGATGTGACAAGGGATACAGATATGTATATGCGCGAATACGCTCATTCATTTTACCACCCAAAAGTGCCCATACGGGACGGCTTCTCGCCTTACCCAAGATATCCCAACACGCTATCTCTAAGCCAGAGAATGCGCCCATCACGGTTAGATCCGGCCGCTGTGTAAAACCCGAAGAATAAACTCTCCTAAACATTAACTCAATGTTTTCAGGGTTTTCATTTTGCATATGCCGCTCAAAAACATCTTCTATAATGGAGACCATAGCTTGAGGTGAAACAGTGGACGCATAAATTTCCCCATAACCAATTATCCCACAGGCTGTTGTAAGCTTTGCAAATATCCAATACCTACCACCCCAACCAGGTGGAGGCGGTGCAACGATAAACACTTCAACGTCTTTAAGTTTCATGATAATTTTCCATTAATAAAAATATCTCAAAATATTATTACATTACGTCTTGCTGAACCAGTTTTTGTATCGGCTACAGCCTCATTTATTTGCTCTAAAGACCAGGTCCCTGATACCAGTTCATCCAACTTCAGACGCCCCTGACTATACAGGTCGACTAACCAGGGAATGTCCCTTTTTAAAATAGTTTCTCCCATTTTAGATCCAATAAGACTTTGTGATAGTGCACCTAATATAACCAGTTCATATTTTGCTTTATCTCCTGATCGAGGCATCCCAACTATATATATTTTTCCTCCCGGACTAAGATATCGCGCTGCACTTTCAAAGGCCTCTATCGAGCCGACTGTAACGAAAACTGCCTGTGCCATTCGACCGTTTGTTATTTTTCTTATTATTCTCCAAGGCTTCTCTTCACTAGCCAATAAAACATCTGTTGCTCCAAACTCTTTAGCAACTTTAAGCTTTTCTTCTATCACATCGATTGCAATAATTCTTTGCGCACCTGATATTCTTGCAGCCTGGACTGTATTCAAACCTACGCCACCAGCACCAACAACTATTACATTCTCACCTGGCCGTACACCCGCGGTATTAACAACAGCTCCAACCCCAGTTATTACCCCGCATGAAAGTAAACAGGCAGCTTTTGCAGGTATGGAATCAGGAATACCTATAATTTGACTTTGGTGAACAACTGCTTTTTCCGCAAAGGCGCCGCAAGCTAATCCATGCTCTAACTGACCCCCATCGAGCATTTTTAGTGGGCCATCAATTCGATCATAGGGTTCATTGCATTGTGTCGGCACCCCTGATGCACAATGGGCGCACGACCCACATGCTCTAATCAAAGTTAATAAAACTCTATCATTAATATTATACCCGGAAACATTTGTACCAATTTTTGAAATTCTTCCAACGGCTTCATGGCCATAAACAGCTGGTAGATCTCCACCCCATCCTCCATCCATAAACGTTATATCCGAGTGGCAGACTGCGCATGCTTCCAAACTAACTTCTACTTCGTCCGTCTGTGGCTCATTTAAAATTACATTTTCTATCGAAAGTGCTTCTCCAAATTCTTTACATATCGCAGCTTTTACAATACCCATTTTTGAATCCTTTTTTAATAGAACCCTTGCGCTCCTTTAACTAAGATGCAACTAATTTTTTAATTTTTTTGTTAATAATCAAACTAACTGAAACTTAATAGGTATGACTATGCGAACCCAAGTAGCAATAATAGGTGGAGGACCCTCAGGATTACTCTTATCCCATTTATTATATAAAGCTGGGATAGAAACTGTCATTCTAGAAAAACAGAGCCGTGAATATGTTTTGAGTAGGATTAGAGCCGGCGTTTTAGAATGGGGAACCGTAGATCTATTACAGAAAGCTGGTCTTGGTAATCGAATGGCCAAAGAGGGCTTTATTCATAACGGTACTTATCTGTCCTCACAGAACAGAGGGTTTCGAATAGATTTTAGTAAATTAATTAAAAACAAAGTAATGGTTTACGGCCAAACCGAAGTGACTTCAGATCTCTATAAGGCCAGTGACTCAAATAATATCAAGATCATACATTATGCAGAAAACGTAAAAATATATGATATGAAGACTGATTCAACTTATTTAACTTACGACATCAATGGCGTTGGAAAAAGACTAGATTGCGATTTTGTAGCTGGCTGTGATGGTTTTCATGGCGTAAGTAGAAAATCTATTCCTAAAAATATTCTAAAAGAGTTTGAACGAATATACCCCTTTGGATGGTTGGGAGTTTTATCAGAAACACCTCCTGTCAGTGAGGAACTCATTTATGCAAATCACAGTCGTGGCTTTGCACTTTGTTCAATGAGAAATTCTAATTTAAGCCGGTATTATATACAAACACCCGTTGATGATAATTTAGAGGCTTGGGACGACAATAGTTTTTGGGAGGAATTAAAAAAGAGGATTCCAGAAGAATCTGCTGAAACTTTAATCACTGGGCCGTCAATCGAAAAATCTATTGCCCCACTTAGATCATTTATAGCAAATCCTCTGAGGTGGGGTAATTTATTTCTTGTTGGAGATGCTGCGCACATTGTTCCGCCGACCGGAGCAAAAGGTTTAAATCTTGCGGTATCAGACGTACATTATTTGTTTGAAGCCTTAAAATCCTATTATCAGGAAAAATCTGATCAAGGAATCAAGAATTACTCAGAGAAAGCATCAAATAGAGCCTGGAAAGCGATAAGATTTTCTTGGTGGATGACTACTCAACTACACCGTTTTCCTAAGCAAACGGTCTTTGATCAAAAAATCCAAGAAGCTGAATTACGTTATTTGGAACAATCTACTGCTGCACAAACGGTATTTGCAGAAAACTACGTTGGATTACCTTTCTAAGCCCTAAACTAGTATGTTTTCTCCAAGAGCAAATTAAATAAATTCAGCTATACTTGCTAATGGCAGACCCAAAGAGTGGTGAGTCTACATTTCCACCAGAAGCTACAACTATCACATCTTCACCTTCTATAAGCTCTTTTTTAAATATTGCGGCTGCCAATGCTACGGCTCCACCGGGTTCCAAAACTATTTTAAGACGTGAATAGGCTATTGCCATGGCCTTTAAGCACTCTTCATCTGAAACGACTAGCCCCAACCCGCAATATTGTTTCATAATCGGAAACGTTAAATCTCCAGGTTGAGGTGTTACGATCGCGTCGCATATCGAGCCAGCTGATTCAATATTTCTTTCAATTTTACCAGCTATTAGAGATCTGGCCACGTCATCAAAACCTTTGGGTTCAACTGGTCTTACAACAATATCAGGTCTGTACGCAGCCATAGCAGTGGCTATACCCGACGTCAGGCCGCCGCCACCACAACAGACTAGTAGATTTTCAGCACTCACCTTTAGTTCTTTAATTTGTTCACTGATTTCCAAACCGACAGTTCCCTGTCCTGCTATTACGTAGGGTTCATCGTAAGGTTTGATCAGTGTTAAACCTCGCTCTAATGCTATTTTTTTACCTATTTCTTCGCGATTCTCCTTCACTCTATCATAGAGAATAATTTCAGCGCCCATCCCACGTGTATTGTCTATTTTAATCTTAGGAGCATCCGTAGGCATTATAATTGTGGCAGATATCCCATGTTTTTGGGCTGCCAGAGCGACACCCTGAGCGTGATTACCACTAGAAAAAGCTAAAACACCCTTGGCGCGTTTAGTTCGATCCATTGCTGATATAGCTGACCACGCGCCTCGAAATTTGAAAGACCCTGTATGTTGCAGTGCCTCAGCTTTTACGAAAACCTTCCTACCTGCAAGCTCATCAATAAAGGGTGAACTGAGCAAAGGTGTAACTCTTACGTAGTTTAACATACGTTCTCTTGCAGCTTCAATCATCTCTATATTCATATTTTACCTCAAGAACATTTAAGTTATAAGATCAGAAATCTGTGAAAGGTCTGAGACTTCTATTAGTTTTCTAGTAGGCAATCTATCGACAGGTTGTTTAGACCGATTTACCCATACTGTTTTAAAACCAAACTCAGATGCCGCAATGGCATCCCAACAATTTGATGAACCAAATAAGACCTCATCGGGTTGGCAAGAAAATTTTTCTTCAACCAACTTGTATACACGCACATCAGGCTTAAAAATTCCGACTTCTTCCACACTAATTACTTCGTTAAGAAGATTACTAATACCCGCTGAGTCAACAGCTCCCTTCAACATATTAGGGGATCCATTTGAAAGGATTGCAGTAGAAAGATTTAAAGCCCTTAAATTAGATAACATCTCATAAACCTCAGGGTAGGATGCAAGTCTAAAATATAGATCCAACAATTTTTTTCTAAGATCTAGGTTACCACTAAGGCCATTGGCTTCCAATGCCCAATCTAAGCCATCTTGCGTAACACTCCAAAAATCTGTGTGCTTATTCATAATTGCTCGTAGCCAAGAGTATTGAAGTTGCTTGTTTCTCCAATCATCTGCTAACTTTACCCAAACTCTCTTTAATTCTTCATTATCAGGTTCAAAAGCCAACGTCCTTGCTGCTGAGCCTACATCGAATAAAGTGCCATAAGCATCAAAAACACAAACTTTGATTGACATTCGATATCACCTTTTCAAAAAAATCATTCGTTAAAATAAATAGAAGTTAAAGGTTTTCACTTTGCGGCATTCCAAGCACATGATATCCCCCATCCACTCTAATTACCTCCCCAGTTGTAGAAGCCCCCATTTCAGATGCTAAATATACCGCCGTACTTCCAATTGCAGTAAGAGTTGCGTTAGAACGCAAAGGGGCGTTTGCTTCAGTTTGCCTAAAAGTCTTTCGCGCACCGCCTATAGCAGCACCTGCCAATGTTTTCATAGGGCCCGGACTAATCGCATTAACTCTTACCCCGTTTGGACCAAGGTCATTTGCTAAATAACGGACTGAACTTTCAAGTGCAGCCTTAGCAGCACCCATTACATTGTAAAATGGGGTCACTCTATTAGAACCCTGGTAGGTCAACGTAATTAGAGAACCACCTTGTGGCATTAGTGGCAAAGATCTTCTAGCAATATCAATAAAGGAAAAACATGATATAGATAAAGAGTTCTTAAAATTCTCTCTTGAAGTATCTATGAACCTACCAGTTAACTCAGTTTTATCTGAGAATGCGATTGCATGAATGACAAAGTCCAGCGTTCCCCAATTATCTTTAAGCATTGTGAAGCACTCATCCATAGAGTCATCGTTGCTTACATCCACATCTACTACCAACGAAGAACCTAAGCTTTCAGCCAATGGCTTTACTCTTCTGCCAAAAGATTCACCTTGATAAGAAAATGCTAATTCTGCACCTTCTTGAGATAATGCTGATGCTATTCCCCAAGCTATTGATCTTTCGTTAGCGACACCCATAACGAGGCCACGCTTACCAGTCATTAAATTAGCCATAGCAGTTACTCATATAATTTACTCAACAACATTGAACCATTAGTACCGCCAAAGCCGAACGAATTAGTCATTACTGTATCTAACTCAATCTTTTGTTTAAGCTGACGAGCTATTTCGGTCGGCATTACGGCTGGATCTAGATTATCTATATTTATCGACGGGGCAATGAAATTATTTTCTAACATCAAAATACTGTATATAGTTTCTAGTACTCCTGCCGCACCTTGCGCATGACCAGTCATAGACTTTGTCGAAGATATTAAAGGGGTGGCCCTTTCACCAAAAACACGCCGAACGGCCTCTACCTCTCCAACATCTCCAACAGGTGTGGAGGTGCCATGCGCATTGATATAATTTACCCTTCGATCGGATGAAAGAGTTTGCAAAGCCAGGCGCATTGCCCTTTCACCGCCCTCTCCTGATGGCGCAACCATATCATGACCATCTGAAGTTGCGGCAAATCCAGTTACCTCTGCATATATTTTAGCTCCCCTCGCTCTAGCATGTTCCAATTCTTCCAATACAAGAATACCACCACCGCCCGCTATAACAAAACCATCTCTATCAGCATCGAATGCTCTTGAAGCTTTCTCTGGAGTATCATTATATTTGGAAGACATTGCACCCATCGCATCAAAAAGGCAGGATAATGTCCAGTCAAGCTCTTCTCCTCCTCCAGCAAACATTATATCTTGTTTACCCATTTGAATTTGTTCTGAAGCAACACCAATACAATGTAATGATGTCGAGCATGCTGAGGTAATAGAATAATTGATTCCCTTAATTTTGAAAGCGGTAGCCAAGTTTGCAGAAACTGTGGAAGACATACATTTCGGGACAGCAAATGGACCAATTCTTTTAGTTGATCCTTTTTCTAAGACAGTCTTATGCGCTGTAAGCATCGAAGAAGTTGACGGACCGCCAGAACCAGCAATTAAACCGGTACGATAGTTAACAACATCTTTCTCGTCCAACCCAGAGTCAGAAATCGCTTGAGACATCGCTATATAAGCATATCCAGCCCCTGGTCCCATAAACCGCAATACTCTTTTATCAATGTGCTCTGTTAAATTTATTTTTAATGTACCCGCAACCTGACTGCGAAAACCTCGTTCTGCCATATCCTCTGAATATTCTACACCAGATGATCCACTCTTTAAAGAAGTGATAACTTCTGACTGAGAACACCCAATTGGTGAAACTAATCCCAAGCCTGTAACTACAACTCGACGCATTGATTCTCCTAATTTAGTCGGAAAATAATCCAACCTTCATATTTTCAGTATTGTATATTTCTTGGCCATCAGCAAACATTTTACCATTTGCGATACCCATTTTCAGTCTTCGGTCAATTACTCGAGTAAAATCAACATGATAGGTAACAAGTTTTGTTTCAGGAGTAACCATACCTGTAAATTTCACCTCTCCTACACCCAAAGCGCGACCCTTTCCAGTCATTCCTCGCCAACCAAGGTTGAATCCAGTTAGTTGCCATAAGGCATCGAGCCCTAGACATCCTGGCATTACTGGGTCACCTGGGAAATGACACTTGAAAAACCATAAATCTGGATTGACATCAAACTCTGCTATTACATGGCCTTTATCAAACATTCCACCATCCAAACTTATTTCTGTAACACGATCCATCATAAGCATTGGGGGCATTGGTAACTGTGGATTTCCCTCACCAAACATATGTCCTGACGCACATTCTAGAAGTTGCTCTTTACTTAAACTGTCAGGATATTGAGACATGTTATTTTACCCTTTTAAAAAAGTTACCTTATTTCGTTGTTTGCGTCTAACACTACCATCTACGTTCACGCAAGTCCCAGTAAAAATTTGTATCAAATCATTATTGTAAATTACTATTTAAAATAATATGATATATTTATTATATTATAATACTAAGGTCTGCATAAATGGATACGGCGATTGTAAAACAAGGAACATCATGGCTTACAGAAGCTGGTCTAAGACCAACACGCCAACGATTAACCCTTGCCAACTTATTGGTTGGAGATGGCCGCCACAGGCATGTAACAGCAGAGAGTCTCTATTCTGCAGTAAAAAAATCTGACGAGAATGTATCATTAGCAACCATATATAATACATTAAAGGTATTTTCTGACGCAGGATTAATTAGGGAAATTTTGGTTGATGGAACTAAGTCTTATTTTGATACACGCATAGATGATCACCCACACTTTTATTGGGAAGATGAAAGTATACTGACAGATGCTCCAAATAATGAGCTTGAGATTACAAAATTACCAAACGCCCCAAAAGGAACCAAAGTTTCAAAAGTCGATGTAGTTATAAGACTAAGAAAATCACAGATCTAAAAATATAAATATATATAAAACATAAAGCAGAGTTAGAGTACCGAGTTTTGAAAACATATAACCCTTTCAAAGAATTTGTTCGGCCGACTACCGCACAGGATATTTTTAGCGAAATTGAAGTAGAGTTAGCAAATCGAAATTCTGGTATGCCACTAGAAAGCCTAGACTATGATGTGACCCCGATAGGTCAACATTATCTTCTCACACATTTTGATATTCCAAAATTAAATAGTGTGGACCACATACTCTCATTTCGAGGTGAATTTTCAAACCCTTATTCGCTAAATTTAGAAGAAATAAAATCTCTTCCTAAAAAAACAATGCCCGTAACCCTTGAGTGCGCTGGTAACGGTCGATCTAATGTGGTTCCCAGAAGCTTCTCTATGCCATGGAAATATGGTGCTGTTGGTACCTCAGAATGGACAGGAACACCGTTAAAGGCGCTCATAAAAAAAGCTGCGCCAAAACCAGATGTTGTTGATATAACTTTTACAGGTGCTGATCGTGGGTATGACTCCGGTCATGAACATAATTTTGCGAGGAGTTTAACTCTAAAGCAAATTGAAGAATTAGATGTCTTACTAGTTTATCAAATGAATGGCATTCCTCTGTTACCACAGCACGGCTCACCATTGAGAATTATTGTCCCCGGCTGGTATGGAATGGCCAGTGTTAAGTGGTTAACAGAAATCAAGGCGCTGAATAAATCATTTGATGGCTATCAGCAAACGGGAACCTATTGTTTTCGAACAACTCGGGATGAGCCTGGGATACCTATTACCGATATTCGTGTAAAATCTCTGATGAAGCCCCCGGGGATACCTGATTGGACTTCTCGCAAGAGATTAGTACCAAAAGGTGAGGTAACTTTAATTGGACGCGCGTGGTCAGGCGATGGACGGAAGATTGAGAAAGTAGAGGTTTCGGTTAACGGTGAGTGGTTCGAGGCTAAACTTTATAATTCTAATAGTAAATATTCGTGGATAAAATGGGCCCTCGATTGGAAAGCCGTTGAAGGCCATTACACACTAGGGTGCAGAGCTACGGATGAAAGTGGCCAAACTCAGCCCGATACTCAAGTATTTGATATTGGTGGCTTTGCCAATAACGCTATTCAGAAAATGGAAATATTTGTTTGTTAGCTTACCTCAATTATACAGATCTAATTAGACCACCATCACAACGAATTTGACTCCCAGTAACATAACTTGCTGCTTCACTAACTAAAAATGTTGCGACAGCTGAAAACTCTGAAACAGTCCCATAACGAGCAAGAGGTATGGTTGCCATTGAAGCTTTTTGGACTGCGTCAACACTTGTACCTGTCCGCTTAGCAGCTGCTTCATCTATCTCTCCAACTCGCTCTGTGTCTATTCTTCCCGGTAATAGCATATTTACCGTTATGCCTTCAGGTCCTAGATCGTTCGATAGAGATTTTGACCATCCAACTAAAGATGCTCTAATCAAATTTGATAAAGCTAAATTAGGGATGGGCTGGATCAACCCTGATGAACCTATTGTTACGATACGACCCCATTGTTGCGCTCTCATATGGGGGATAATCATATCCGTAATTTGTATTATTCGGGTGACCATCGCCTCTATTTGCCCTGGTAGTGTATTAATGTCAGCATCCACCATTTTTCCTGGGGGTGGACCTCCAGTATTATTAATTAATATATCGGCCCCACCAAAAACCTCTCTTACATTTCTCTCAAGAACTGAAACTGATTCACGATCGTTTAAATCTATGCACGCATACTCCGCTTTTCCTTGACCTTTTTTATTAATTCGTAAGACATTTTCTTTTAATCTATCTTCGGATCTACCCGTTAATAAAACATTGGCTCCTTCGTCTGCTAAGGCCTCAGCTATACCTAGGCCAAGTCCTCTACTGGAAGACAAAACTAAAGCATTTTTCTTTTTCAACCCGGTATCCATGATAAAATCCTTCAAATTACTGTGGAAATATTTAAAAGATTGATAATCTGATTAAAATAAATCTGCAATATGTCAGTATTACTCATTATATTATTTTGAGATAAAAGTAACTTAAAGTTGGCTAAACTTTACATCTCTTCCTGGTGCAGCAGCTAACAAATCTTGTGTATATGGATGTTGAGGATTGTTATAAACATCTGTTGTTTTTCCTTGTTCAACCACTTTCCCGTGCTGCATAACAACGACTCGATCGCATACTTGCGCGGCAACTCGCAAATCATGAGTTATAAAAAGCATTGCCATTCCAAAACGCTGTCGAATATCAAGGAATAAATCCAAAACCTGTTTTTGAACAGATACATCTAATGCTGAAACAGCCTCATCGGCAACAATAAGTTTTGGTTCCATTACAACTGCTCTTGCAATACAGATTCGTTGTCTTTGACCTCCCGAAAACTGATGAGGGAACCTTCCCATAGCATCCGGTGAAATACCCACAATTTCTAATATCTCTCTTGCTTTTGATATTGCACCCACTTTAGTCATTCCGAAATTCATAGGCCCCTCGATCAATGATTGTTCTATCGTTCGCCTTGGATTTAGAGATCTATACGGATCTTGAAATACTATTTGAAATTCACTTCTGTAAGGTCTTAATGGGCCAGGTGGTAATGTAGAAATATTTTTCCCATTTATTGTAATATCTCCATCCGTTGGATCAATTAATCTTACTAAACACCTTGCGAGAGTGGATTTCCCGGACCCTGACTCTCCAACAATTCCCACTAATTCTCCACCAAAAAGCTCAACAGACACATCTTGGACAGCTTTTACAAGTCTACCACCACCAAAAATTCCAGTCTTTCCGTATGTTTTATAAACTGCCGACATCTCAACAACTTTTGTGTCTTCAACTTTTTGACCAGATCTATCAGGCGGCTCTAATGATGGCACTGAGCCAATAAGCATCTGGGTATATGGGTGCTCCGGGGAGTGGAGAATTTTATCCTTAGTACCTTGTTCCACTACTAAACCATTTTGCATGACCACTACTCGATCCGCAATTTCAGCAACAACACCGAAATCGTGAGTAATAAATAAAACACCCATCCCTTTGCTTTTTTGAATCTCGCTTACAAGCGACAAAACTTCCGCCTGAGTTGTTACATCCAATGCTGTAGTAGGCTCATCTGCGATTAATAGGCTAGGTTCCAAGACCAAGGCCATCGCGATCATTATCCGTTGTCTTTGCCCTCCAGAAAGCTGATGTGGGTATGCGTCATATATCTTTTTAGGTTCTGGAAGCTTTACGGCATCCATCGCTTCCATGATCTTTTTACGTCTATCTTGTTCACTGAGACGCGTGTGGATTGTCAGTAACTCTGCGATTTGTTTTCCAACTTTCATAACGGGGTTTAAGGCAGTCATAGGCTCTTGAAAGATCATGCCAATCCTACTACCTCGAAACTTTCTCATTTCGGCGTTATCTTTAGTTAAAAGATCGTCACCTTCTAGAAGGATCTTACCACCTACTGGTGTAAGTTCTTTTCGTGGTATAAGTCCCATTATTGTAAACGCTGTAACTGATTTTCCAGATCCAGACTCTCCAACAACACATACTATTTCACCCTTATCAACATTAAGAGTAACATCCTCTATCGCAAATTCACGATCGCCGCCTTCAGGAAGTTTTACTGTTAAGTTTTCAATCTGTAGAACCATTTCGTAGTGCTTTCATAATCAATATTTGGTATTTACATTTTTTTCGCAATTCGGGGATCAAGAGTATCTCTTAATCCGTCTCCCACTATGTTAACCGACATGACGGTGATACCCAAAGCTACACCTGGAAAGAAGATGATCCACGGACAAAGTTGAAAGTAAGTTCTTCCCTCTGACATAATATTACCCCAACTTGGAATCTCAGGCGGTATACCTGCTCCAAGGAAACCTAATATACTTTCAGTTAGCATTGCAGATGCGCACACATAGGTTGCTTGAACAATTAAGGGGGCAATAGTATTTGGTAGAATATGCCTTATCATTATACTTGGAAGTTTTGTTCCCGCAGCAATTGCTGCTTCAACGTAAGCTTCTTCTCTAACCGTAAGGACAACCGAACGAACTAATCTTACAACCCTAGGTATTTCCGGTATGGTTATAGCAACTATAACTGTCAGTATTGTCGCGCCCGATAAAGAAATCAACGCGATTGCCAACAAAATACCTGGGATAGCCATTAATCCATCCATAACTCTCATTATAATGGCGTCTAATAATCTGATATAACCGGCTAAAAGGCCTAAAAATAACCCTATGAAGACCGATACCCCAGCAACAGCAACCCCAACTGTTAATGATATTCTACCCCCCGATATTGCTCTGGAAAATATATCTCTACCTAGCGGATCTGTCCCAAACCACATTTCTGGCCCTGGCGGTTTTATTCTCTTCATGGGATTTATTGCTATAGGGTCTCCCGTAAAAAAGGGACCAATCAATGCTATCAAAGCCAAGATCGCCAAGATTACTAACCCAGCTGTCAACGACTTATTAGAAATAATTATTTTTAAAAGACTCGGATCTTCTTTTACATGTATAGTTGTCGTTTCAGTCATTAATATCTTATCCTTGGGTCTATAAAGGTATAACTCAGATCAATCAGTAGGTTTATGAATATATAGATAAAACTAAAGAAAAGTATTAAACCCTGAATGACCCCGTAATCTCGTGCTAAAACTGCATCAAGAACCAATCTGCCTAGACCAGGAACATTATAAACACTCTCTGTAACGACCACTCCACCGATCATCAAAGCAACACTGATCCCTAAAACCGTTACAATCGGTACCGCAGCGTTTCGCAAAGCGTGACGTAAGAGAATCTTAAATTCACTCTGACCTTTTGCTCTTGCCGTCCTGACATAGTCTTCATTTAGTACCTCGACTACCGAAGCTCTAGTCATTCGTGATATCAAAGCTATGTATATTACACTAAGCGTAACAGCCGGCATAGTTATATGCCTCAGAAAAGGTAATAATCCGTACTCGAATGGACTCTTATACCCTTGAACGGGTAGCCACCTTAGCTCCATCGCGAAAAAATAAACAAGTATATATCCAAGAACAAATACAGGGATAGAGAATCCTGCCACAGAGAAAACCATAACAAATTTATCAATCCAGCTACCGGCTTTATACGCTGCAAGAGTTCCCAAAGGAATAGCAACTAGAACGGTCAATATTATGGTAGATGCAGCCAATAATAGAGTTGGTTCAAGACGCTGAGATATCAGAGTAGTAACCTGAAGATTAGAATGGTATGAGTGCCCTAGGTCTCCTGATGCCAGTTGCAACATCCACTTGCCCATCTGCACATGTATTGGGTCTGCAAGTCCAAGCTTTATACGAATTTCTTCAATATCTTCAGCTGTTGCATAGTCACCAGCAATAACTGAAGCAGGATCTCCCGGACCCAGACGAATTATAAAAAAAACAAATAGTGCAACTACTACCATTACCGGTATTGTAGCTAATATTCTCTTGATTACGTAAAGCATTTGTTACCCTGATACGTGTAAAAAAAAAGATTGTTGATTGCCCAGTAAGGGCAATCAACTAATTTATATAATCTTATTTAGACATATTCCAGAAGAATTGTACTGGAGACTTAATAAGACCTTTCACGTTGTTACGATATGCAACTGGCGAGAAAAACTGTCCTAAGTGTCCAGAGAAAGCATTTTCCCATGCTTGATTTTGAACAGTCGAGGATAGAGCTCTTTTCTCTTCCATTGATCCTGCACTAAAGAAAGCCATACGAGCTTCTTCGGAAACTGGATCTGTAGGCCAACCGAACCAACCTGCGTCAGGATTACCTGAGAACGCAATAGAAGTTGGGTCCATGATGTCTGCACCAATCCACCAAGTGTGGAAGATATTCCAACCGCCCTCGGAAACTGGATCACGTTTCGCTCTTCGCGAAGTAAGTGTAGACCAGTCCATAGCTTGTACTTCAACAGTGAACCCAGCATCACGCAACTTTTGAGCTGTGATCAATGAGAAAGCTGAAAGTACTGGAACGTCTGTTGGTTGCATTATTATAACAGGTGTTCCGTCATAACCAGCAGCCTTAAGAGCAGCAGCAGCTTTTGCAGTATCGGCTACCTGGATAATATCGTTATTGATATCGGTTGCCATAGGTGTTCCGCATGGGAATACTGAGTAACATGTTGACCAGTACGCCTGGTCACCAACAGCACCAGCCAAGTAATCTTCTTGCTTAACAGCCATTAGAGCTGCACGTCTGATTGCAACATTATCAAATGGTGGTTGCACGTGGTTGAATCGCAAGAAACCAATATTTCCAAGTGGGTCATTAACCTCAACAGTGATGTCTGGGTTAGCAGCCATCATTGGTGCCAAGTCGTTTGCTGGAGATTCGAAGTAATCAACTTCTCCTGCCATTAGAGCGTTCATTGCTGTCATTTGATCAGGGAAATATGTCCACTCTACAGCATCAACCAGAGCTAATTTACCACCAGCAGCAGCTGACGCAGGTTCACTTCTTGGGTTATAACCGTCAAATTTCTTGTATACAACTTTACTACCTGGAACCCACTCATCTTTGTTAAACATGAATGGTCCTGATCCTGTAAAGTCAGAGATTTGCTCAAACGCATCAGTTGCAGCAACACGCGCTGGCATCATGAACGGCACGTTAGATGAAATTTTTCCGATTGACTCCAAAACTAGACCGAAAGGTTTAGCTAGTTTCATCTCAAAAGTCTTGTCATCTATAGCTGTCATACTTCCCATATGTTTCATGAGAGCTTGACCCATTCCGTCTCTTTTACCCCAACGCTCTAAAGAAGCTACACAATCAGCTGCAGTAACAGGACTACCATCATGCCAGTTTAGACCATCTCGTAATGTGAATGACCAATTCATTCCATCATCTGATTGGGTCCATGTATCAACCATTTGTGGCTGTGGTGTAAAACTTTCATCCATTGCGAACAAAGTATCGTAAATCATATATCCATGATTCCGACTGATATAAGCTGTTGTCCAGATTGGATCCAGATTTTTAAGGTCTGCATGAGGGATAATCTTCAGTACAGATTCTGCGTGGGCAAATGAAAAAACACTCATCCCCCCCATTAATAGGGCCGCCATTCCACCGATAATTCGATTTCTGACTCCCGAAATAATATTAGTCATATTCTACTTTCCTCCATATTTCATTACTCAGAAACGAAAAATTTACGAAAAACTTTTGCCTCTGAAAGGTGAATAGACCCCGAATACAGTTATTTTGAGCAACAATGTCAAGCTCTTATAGATAAATTTTTAATAGAAAAAAAAATATATATTTTAAATATATGAAAATATTTTAACATTGTATGATAAAACAACTTATTTCGTTGACTGAATCAAATATCATACTAAAAGTTTCACTAATGAAACTAGATGTAGTTACCAATTAGAATAATAGAAAATATTAGAATTAATAAAAGGAAACTTGCTTAATGACAAAAAAATACAGAATCGCCTTTGCAGGTTTTCAGCATGAGACAAATACCTTCGCACCTTTCAAAACGGAATTAGAAAACTTTATAAATCCAGGAAATATGCCCCCCTTTACTATCGGAGAAGATATTAAAAAAGTTTGCTCAGGACAAAATATACCAATTAGTGGTTTTATGGAGGCCTCTGACTCCTTTGAATTGATACCATTAGCGTATGCTTCAGCGGAGCCGGGTGGCTTAGTAACTAGAGAAGCCTTCGATATAATTAGTGGTTCCATTTTGCAGGGTATTAAAAATGTTAATGAAATTGACGGTTTATATTTTGACCTTCACGGAGCAATGGTTACCGAGGACTACGATGACGGTGAAGAAGAATTGATGCGTCGGGTAAGACAAGAAGTTGGTAAAGATATTCCTATTGTAACTAGCCTCGACTTACATGGTAATCTAAGCCCTGAATTTATAAGCCTTATCTCCGCAACCACAATTTACAGAACTTACCCCCATGTTGATATGGCAGAAACCGGAAAGAGAGCATCCCAATTATTAAAAAAAGTTTTAGAGTCTAGATTAAAAATACATAAGG
This sequence comes from Paracoccaceae bacterium, assembly GCA_049602715.1. GTDB lineage: Bacteria > Pseudomonadota > Alphaproteobacteria > Rhodobacterales > Rhodobacteraceae. Next base: position 32,629 of record JBMYRX010000007.1, read on the forward strand.
TATTTAAACAAGCTGACTTTATTCCTCCAGTTACCTCCCAATCCACAATGCGCGAACCAGGAAGGCAACTGTATAGAGAACTCGAATCATATAAAGACAATGAATTACTATCAGTGGATATGGCATTTGGCTTCGCGCCAGCTGACATACCTAATGTTGGCATCTCAGTTTTTGTCTGTGGAGTTAATCTCGAAAAAGTAGAAAAAGCTGCAAATGCTATATTAGAGCGCGTTCATACAAAAGAAGCAGACTTTGACGATCAACTAATTAAATCAAAGAACGCGATAGAAACAGCGGTGGAATTGTCCCAACAAGCAACCCGACCCATAATAATTGCGGACCCGCAAGATAACCCCGGAGCTGGTGCTTCAGGGGATAGTACCGGCATAATAAGCGAATTGATTGAAGGTAAGGTACCTGCACTAGTGGGAATGTTTTGGGACCCTGACGCAGCTGATGAGTGTCATCAGTTGGGGGTTGGTCAAACTATTACTGTCAAAATTGGTGGTAAATTCCCGAAAGAAAACGGTCCTGCATTAAGAATTACTGGAATTATTAAAAATCTATCGGATGGCAAATTTTTGTGTAAAGGCCCCTATAGCTTTGGAGTAAATGCGAACCTAGGTAAAATGGCGGCTATTCATATCACATTAGATAATAAATCTGATTTGATAATTTTAATAGGTTCAAATAGAGCACAGAATGCAGATCAAGAAATTTTTAAGCATATTGGCTATGATCCCAAAAATCACGGAATAGTAGTTCTAAAAAGTGCGATTCATTTCCTCGCAGACTATGAACCAATATCACACGCTGTATTATTTGCCGAGGCCCCAGGTCAAAACCCTGTTAGAGTGGACAAAATAAAATATACGAAGTTACGTTCAGGTGTGAGACTAGGTCCAAACGGAAAGAATTTTAAATAAAATTAATAGTAAGCAATCTATATTTTCATCAAAGGAAAAGAAATGTCTGATCAGATAATAGTCTTTAAAGCAAAAAAAATAATTACCATGGATCACAATAATCCTGAAGCAACTCATGTTGCTGTTAGAAATGGTATAATTTTAGCCGTTGGGGATGCAAATTGTGCAATCGGTTGGGGCACCAAAACCGCTGTTGATACGACTTATGAAAACAAAATTATTTTACCAGGCCTGATTGAAGCACATGCCCACGTTTCAACAGGCGGTGTCTGGGATTATATCTATTGTGGACATTATGATCGAGTGGACCCAATAGGCAATACGATTAAAGGTGTTTCTACAAAAAACGCGTTAATAAAAAAACTTCGAGAGGCTCCCGGAGACGAAGCAATAGTGGGATGGGGTTTTGATCCAAATTTCCTTGAAGGCCCCCGATTAAGTAAAGTAGAGCTCGATCAAGTTTCAGAAACAAGACCGGTAATACTTGTTCACTCTAATTTTCATTTAGCTACAGTTAACTCAATCGCTCTTGAGAAAAGTGGCATCAGTACTGATCTTAATATTGAAGGTATCCAAAAAGGTGAGGATGGAACGCCAAACGGTGAATTACAAGAGTTCGCTGCGATGGAGCCAGCTCTCAGTATTGGAGGTATTACAATTGAAGATTTATCCAAAAAACCGAGTGCAGTAAGAAATTATGCTACGATGGCAAGGAATGTAGGAGTTACAACTATAGCTGACTTATTCTCTGATCTCGATCCACCCGAAGTAACCATGCTCCAGGAGGTTACAGCAGATGAAAACTTCCCTGTAAGATATATACCAATTATGAATGCGATGAGAGGTAATCCTGAACAAGAGGCAAAAAAAGCTCTAAAGCTAAAACTTAAGTCTTCAGAGAAATTGCGAATGGGAACAGCAAAGCTATTCACAGATGGAGCTATTCAGGGTTTCACGGCAAAATTAAATGAACCGGGTTACTTTAGCGGTCCTGATAATGGTATTTGGAACATGGAAGACAACCATTTTAGAAAAGCGGTTCTCGAATTACACAAAGCTGGAGTAAAGATGCACATCCATACAAATGGTGATGCCGCTTCAGACTATGCAACAGACGTTTTAGAGGATGTAATTCGTGCTTTTCCGGACGCTGATCACAGACACACTTTGGAACATGTTCAGCTCGCGGACCGAGCTGATTTCATGAAAATGAACAAACTTGGAATATGCGTTAATCTATTTGCGAATCACCTGTACTATTTTGGTGATATTCACTGGACAAAAACGTTAGGACCAGATCGAGCAAGTAGGATGGACGCCTGTAGAGATGCCGCTGAAATTTTTAAAAATAATTTTGCTATTCATTCAGACTCTCCTGTTACGCCCCTGGCTCCTCTAGTTACAGCTTGGTGCGCCACCAATCGGATAACAGAAAAAGGTAAAGTATTAGGGACAACACAAAAAATTGATATAGAACAAGCATTGTATTGCATAACATTAGGTGCCGCCTATGTCTTAAAATTAGAACGTGAGATAGGTTCCATAGAGGCCGGGAAAAAAGCTGATTTTTGCATAGTAAACGTTGATCCAACAAAACAAATGCCTGAGAAGTTACGCGATATAGAAGTAGTTGATACTGTATTTATGGGTATTCCAACATCCAAGCTAAAACCGATTCATTCACTTTAAAGTAGATTCTTTATGAGCAAGAACCAGTAAAGTATTCTGCTCCAAGTTCATCGGTGTCATTTCTATTCGCTAGAGCGAGTATAACTGTCTTAGCCCCTCGCTGATAACTGAAAATAATATCAGAAGCTCTCGCCTTAATGTAATAAGAATTAGAATCAATTATCTTTAAGCTATGCGACTGTACATTATTAATTTTTAAATCCACACTTTTTATTTTTTCATTTATGATCAGTGAAACTTCGTTTGTAGTTTCAACTAGATCACACTCTAATTTAATTGGATCAGCCCGGAGTCCGACTGTCCAGTATAGTGTGAAAAAAAAGGCTATTAAAATTCGCATATTATAAACTCTCTCGATTGTGAAAATAGTTATAAAACATACAAGAAAGATAGATCAACAAAATTTATATACTCTTATTGATCATAAATACATCATATCTGGTCGACTTACCTAAAATTTGATGGGAAGCTTTTATGCCACTCAGAGCCGTCTTACTATACCTAGGCAACTTCAAAACAACTCTATTTTTTGCTACCCCTAGAGCTATTTCAAGTACTTCTGGATAATCCAAATCATCTCCCACAATTTTACGTATCAAACGCATTTCAAGATTAACTAAAGCACTTTTTTTTCTGGATGGATGCATGGGATCTATCATTATAACATCAGGGGAAAGATCCTTAAGCAGTAATCGAGAGTCTCCGAAAAGAAGTGTCATTCTCTTGATAACTTTGCTTATTTCGTTATCAGTTCGCAACCCCTCTTCTATCCCGCCTTTAAGTAATCCGTACATATGTTCAGAGCGTTCAATTAATGTAACTCTAGCACCCAAAGATGCTAGGACAAAAGCATCCTTACCCAAGCCAGCAGTTGTATCTACGATATTGAGTGTTTTACTACCTTTAAATCCAACAGCCTTCGCTAAATCTTGATTTCGTCCTCCCCCAAACTTAAATCGGTGAAGGACCGAACCATCTGTAAAGCTGCATCTGAGTTTACCATATTTTTCACTTTTTTCCAGGTGGGGCATTCATCTCTTTCAGTATTAACAAAGGTTAAAAATTATCACTTAATAAAACCATAAATGTTAATACCATTTAACGCTAGGGTAACATGAACTAATTTGAAAATGATAAGTACAAATGTTACGTTAGGGATGCCCATGGCAATAACTTTTGTGTATAAATTACCATGGGCTCCGTTCATACATATGGGAAACGTGGTTCGGGAGAAATACCGCGATAACACCAAAGTGAACTACTCGACAAGCTATAATCAGAATAAAGAAACACCTTAAAAATGAACAAAATAATGTGTGTGAGACTGACATCTGCCAAAGTTTTTATACTTTTTTTCTTTGCAAAATATACCTTTGAGATTTGCAAAAAAATAATAAGCTTGTGCATTTTATGTGCATTTAGTTTTTTTTAGTTCAACAAATAAAAAAACTGACGCATAGTAACCAAATATTTTTAAAAAGAGGTTTCATGACTTTTATTGTATTAGTTGACGATGATAATTCTGTACTAAGGCCGTTAACTGAACAGTTAGAGACCGAAGGGTATAAAGTAAAAGCTTTTCAATCTAGTCTTGACGCAAGAGATTTTTTTAAAACACAAAATCCAGATCTGGCAATTTTTGATATCAAAATGCCGGATCTCAATGGATATCAACTTTTGAAAGAAGTAAGGTCAGATAATCCGAACCTACCTATTATTTTTCTTTCGTCTAAAATAGAAGAGCAAGACGAGTTGATTGGTTTCACTTTAGGTGCGGACGATTATATAACGAAACCTTTTAGTAAACATCTTTTACTCGCTCGTGTAACTGCTGTGCTCAGGAGACATCAAACTAAAATAATACCAAGCAGCGAAAAAATAATAAAAGCGGGTCCTTTGGAGATTGATCAAGAACGCCATCTCGTGACCTGGAAACATATACCTGTAAACTTAACAGTGACTGAAAGTATGCTTTTAGTATCTCTTGCTAAAAGGCCAGGAATGGTGAAAAATCGATCCCAATTAATGGACGCTGCTTATGATGGTACGATATATGTTAGTGATAGAACCATAGACAGTCACATACGAAACATTAGAAATAAATTAAAAACAGCCGATAGTACTTGTGACATTATTTCAACGGTTCATGGTTTGGGTTACAAACTCAACATATAAAATGTATAACAGTATATTAACAAAAATATTTATTCTAATTTTTGGTTTTAATATACTACTAATATCTTTTTTAATTGCAACGGAAGACACTGCGGAAGTCGAAATAAATCAGCGAAAAGAATTGTTAAACGAGCGCTCACATTTAATATCAGAGATTATCAGACCTATTTTGGAAAACCCCAGTCAAGAAGACGATTCAAAAGGTCTAAAAATATTGAGAAGGCTACAACCTTTACCTCTAGCCATTCACAAAAACCTCATTATAAGACCCTATAAAACTGGGCGCCTAGTAGAACTGCCAACACCACTCTTTGATGGTTCAGAACCAAATCTCATATCTGAAATTATGGTTGTATCTCTGCTAGAAGACCATCTTACCGAAGCTTTCGATAAGAGTATCAAATCTGATATACTAGATATGGTTTTTTGGTTTGGTAAAATATTTTTTGATCAAAAAATACTGACCAAAAAAATTGAAGTCGAAAGAACAAGGACTGATCCCTTGGAGCATGTAATACCATATGGTAAGGACATGTATGAGATACGTCTGATAGTACCTTTCAAAATTTCTGGCGAGACAGTCGCAACATTAGATTTAATCGATCACTATAATCTAAAGGAATCTTACTTAGAACGAAACTCATGGCGACTCTTTGTTCTCTTTACAATTAGTGGTCTAACCATAATATTTGGGCTAATTTTGGCATTCTCGATAGCTCTACCGCTAAGGCGTCTATCCAAAAAATTAAACCGTAGTATCAGTAAAAAAAGTGTTTCAGAAGATTTATTTAATTTTAAGGTTCGCGGCCTAGAAGGTCGAGGGGACGAAGTAGGTCTACTGTATCAAAACTTGCTAATACTTAACGATAAGTTGGCAAATTTATTTTCAGACAAAGAAGTGTTCGCAGCCGATATATCCCACGAGTTAAAAAACCCATTAGCCTCAATTATAGCAAACTTAGAAAATATTCCACCCACATCAGATCTGTCGACAAGAAATGCACTTGACACAATCGCTAAGCAGGCTGACCGTATGAACCGTTTAATCTCTGAAATTTCAGACTCTGCACTGGTGGACGCAGAGTTGGTACAAGCAAAATGGGATCGCTTCGATTTATCCGTTTTGATCAACGACATTGTTACGAATATGACCGAAAACGCTAATGCGGTTCATGTGGTTTTAGATGCTAAAATTAATCCACGGATAAAATTTCTAGGTTTATCGGATAGAATTGCTCAAGTTGCAGTCAACCTAATCGAAAACGCCATTACGTTCAGCCCTGTTAGAAGTAAAGTTAATATTATATTAAAAAAATCATTTAGAAACGTTATTGAACTGATAATAGAAGACTCTGGACCTGGCGTTCCCGGCACAGAGTCGGAAAAAGTATTTGAAAGATTTTATACTAATAGAGTGGGCAAGAGTTTTAAAAAAAACAGCTCAGGTTTAGGCCTTTATATTTGCAAACAAATTGTTGAAGCACATAATGGAAGCATACGGATTGAGAAATCAGAAAAGCTTAGTGGAGCACGTTTTATCGTTAGGTTCCAAGTATAGAAACCCTGAGTTCGATTTCAAATAAGAGGCTGTAACAAGAAAAGTAGTTAATTTACTCTGAATACTCTTTATTAAACTCATTTACATACCAAAAAGATCCGGAGTTACATTCTGACATTGTGTTCAATAAATCTTTTATTTATCCATTACTGTAATCTTTAAATATTTACTAAAGTTACAGCAGAGGTCGCTATGGAAAAAAATAACAGAATTTCCGCCGCAATAATAGGACTAGGGCGCTGGGGGCGGAACTTAGTTGATAGTACGCTTTCCGATTCCAAAAATAAATTATATTTTACGCATGCGATGACCCGAACTCCCAGTAAGGTAATAGATTATTGTGATAGGAATAACTTAATTCTAATAGATAGTTTTGATGATATTTTAAGAGAAAAATCAATTCAAGCAGTTGTGCTCGCCACACCTCACAGTCAACATTCAAACCAAGTTATAGCTGCCGCAAAAGCTGGAAAGCATGTGTTCGTCGAGAAACCTTTCACCTTATCTTTAGAAGATGGTTTAGCAGCAGCGAAAGCTTGTCGTACTGAAAAAGTAAATTTAGCTATAGGCTTTAACAGACGTTTTCTACCAGCCTATAATGAATTGAAGGCACTTCTAAATGATGGGAGATTGGGGACTCCTTTACACATCGAAGGTAATTTTTCTGGATCATTTGGGAATAATTACACCAAGGATATGTGGCGAGGTTCAATCACCGAAAACCCTGCAGGTGGTATGGGTGCTATGGGTATTCATATTTTAGATTTAATGATTGATCTTTTGGGGAAGGTTAAAACAGTTACAACCAACAGCAGCCGTAGAATAGTTAAGACCCCCGTACATGATACGACTACAACTCAAATTGAATTTAATTCGGGAGCCACAGCGAATTTAACGACCATGACGGCAACTTCTTCAACCTGGAAACTTCATTTATACGGTTCATTAGGGTCCGCGTATTTACCCAACCAACATAAACTTGAGTTTACGAAAATCGATAATATTAGTGAAACGACTGAGTTTGAGTTTATAGATACCTTGGCCTTGGAATTAAATACATTTGCTGAAACGATATTAGGGGAAACGGATTTCCCTGTGAAAATTTCACAGGCCCTTGCTGGTGTTTCAGCCATGGAAGCTATAGCGAAATCAGCTGAGAGTGGCGTAAGGGTTGAGCCAGATCCAAATTTTTAAAGTTTTTTAAACACACTTCAAGGTTTTCGAGCCTTAAATGCTGACTTACGGTTGGGATAACAAGTTGTACAAATTTCACAATCTCGTCCATCGCACCCTCTTGCAGTACAATATTGTCGGCCATAGAAAATAATCTGGAGGTGGAGTTTGTTCCAGGAAGCTCTTGGAAAGATATTCTTTAAATCACGCTCAGTAACCTGCACATTTCTACCATTTGTCAGTCCCCATCTTTGAGCAAGTCGATGAATATGCGTATCAACGGGAAAGGCCGGTTGCCCAAATCCTTGTGAAATAACAACACTAGCAGTCTTATGCCCGACGCCAGGTAAAGTTTCCAAAACCTTTAAATCTTGAGGGACTTGACCACCATATTTATCTACTAATATTTTTGATAGATTAGATATTGCTTTTGATTTCTGGGGTGCTAAACCACATGGCCTAATAATATTGTAGATATTTTCCAAGGGGATATGCTGCATGTCAAACGCATTATCTGCAAGAGCAAACAAATCAGGTGTTACCTTATTAACTCGCTCATCTGTACACTGAGCACTGAGCAGCACAGCCACCAAAAGCTCGTAGTGGTTCTTGTGATTAAGTGGTACGAGAGTCTCAGGATAGAGTTGATTAAGTCTATTGAGGATAAAATCTGCTCGATCTTTTTTTAGCATCTTTAAACAACCTCAAATCTTATCAATTAATCATTAAATCATATAGCTAAAAATTTCTTAATCAAAGAAGTAAAATTTCATATCATAAATAAAAATAGCAGAAATATAAATTTTTTAAATTGATTGTTAGTATCCTCAACCACAAAAACCTCTGGTACTTTTTCTTTTTTAACAATTGGTTCTTCACCTGGCATACCACCGGCAGATGCAAAACTTGACAGTAGACAAAATAATGCAACCATAAAAAATCTTTTCATATGTTATATCCTTTTTTAATTCTGACCTTCAGGGTTAAAGAAAAATTTGCATAATTGATGATTCAGATATGGAAATAATGATGCTATGTTTGCAAAATTTGTGGTGGTTAAGGCTTGTTGCCCTCCCTCTAATTAAATCAGATTGTTAATTGATTATTTTAGATAATCTTTAAAAGCTACG
>JBMYRX010000008.1:0-41260 GCA_049602715.1 Paracoccaceae bacterium
TTAATGATTGATTATTAAAAAAATACTTTTTTTTAAAAAAAAATAGCGATATTGAAGCTGTAACATAATAGTAATTTCCATAGATTGATGGAAAAAGTAAAAGAGCAGATGGTATGGAAGCAGAACTGGTCGGTCTTTCCAACGTGGTAGACTTTTCTTTGGGCGCTCTTTTTTTGCGAGCGTCTATGACCGTTAAAATTGTAATGGGCATCTTAATTTTTGGATCAGTATGGTCCTGGGCAATAGCCATCCAAAAATTAATTCGTTTTAGGATTGTTAGATTCCAATTTAGGAAATTTGAAAAAATTTTTTGGTCAGGAAAACCTCTAGATGAGTTGTATGATTTGTTAGTTAAGCAATCAAAGGGCCCCATGAATAAAGTTTTCCTTTCTGGTATGGAAGAATGGGAGCGGTCCCACCGTGATAACGGAGAGATAATTCCAGGATCAACTTTCCGCATAGAAAGAATGATGGATCTAAATATATCAAAAGAACATCAGAAATTAGTTCATAGTTTAGGGTTTTTAGCAACTGTTGCATCAGCGGCGCCATTTATCGGACTTTTTGGAACTGTTTGGGGAATAAAAAATACATTTGAAGCGATAGCCAATACCCAAAATACCAATTTGGCTGTTGTAGCACCTGGGGTTGCAGAGGCACTGGTTGCGACAGCTTTAGGATTATTTGCAGCGATACCTGCTGTAATATTTTATAATAAGTTATCCACAGATCTAGATAGAATCGTTAAAGAACTTGAAACTTTTTCTGATGAATTTACTACAATGTTTTCCCGTCAATCAGAAGATTAATTATGACCATAGAACTCAATAGTTATATTTCTAGCCGCTTGAGAAGGCAAAACCGTAATAAAGAGCGTCAAAAAAAAATTGCTGAAATTAATGTTACACCTTTCGTCGACGTTGCACTGGTTTTGCTTATCGTTTTTATGGTGGCGGCACCTCTTTTAACTGTAGGCGTATCAGTTAAACTTCCAGCCACCGCAGCTAAACCAATTTACTTGGAACAAGACACGCCCTTACAGGTAACGTTGACTGCTAGAGGTGAACTTTTTTTAATGAATAAAGAAATTAATTATAATCAACTTATTTCTAGTCTGAATGATCTTACTTCAAAAAAAGGAGTTAGTAGAAATATTTTTTTAAAGATTGATAATTCCGTGCGTTATGAAAAAGTTGCTGAAATAATCGGAGCATTGAATAATAGTGGTTATGTAAAAATTACATTTATTACTGATATTAATGGGCCATTATTGGCTGATTAAAATGGATTTAGATGGTGAAAATAATTTCAACTACAGATTTTAGTATTGGACTTTATTTATCGATTTTTGGCCATTTAGCTATTTTAGTGTTAGTTGTCTTTGGCAATACGTCCTTTAGTAATTACCGATTTACTAATCCAACGGTAACTGATGTTGAAATTATAAGTGTTAATAATTTCTATTCAAAAAATAGTAATAATATTCGCTTGGTTGGGGAAACGAAATCAAATCAATCTTCCCTCGATCAAGTAATTAAGGACGAACCAAGAGAATATAAAGAACTTACTATAGATCGCTCAAATAAAAACTCAGTAGAAAGAGAAAATAAATTTTTTGAAGATTCATCAATTTTAGATATCGAAAAAGGTAAAAAGGAAAGACATTTCACTTCTTTGGAGAAGTCACAATTAGAGACAGTGAATATCATTGAGAGAGATCCGCTAGCTTCGATAGAAGAAGTTAAACCAGATTTATCGACGTCAACAAGTCCTTTATATAAGAGGTTTGATATATCAGATTCCTTCCTTTTACAGGAAGTTTTTAAGAATGATCCGATTAATAATGACTTTGAGGATAACCAAGTAATTAAAGAGCTACAAGTTATTATAGAACCAGCTGTTGAAAGATGCTTTAATGTGAACGCTGTTAGTTTGAACACCTCAGAAACAAGTGTTTTAGTGGGCTTCTCGATTCTGCTTGATGGAAAACCCGATAGAAACTCGATTGAATTAATACTGTTTGAAGGAGGCAGCCAAGACGACGCAGAGAAATTGTTTGATACAGCAAAGCGTGCTATACTTCGATGCGGTATATCTGGTTATGATTTGCCACGAGATAAGTATGATTACTGGAAACGTGTGGAAGCGAAATTTAATTCTAAAGGAATGCAGTTGAAATGATTAAAAGCATTATAAGTTCAATTCACTTAAAGGTACTTTTACCGATTGGTGTACTATCAATTGTGTTTTTTAGTACTTTTGCGGAAGGAAAACCACTAAAAATTGAAGTTAATAAGGTTACGAAAGAACCACTTAATATTTCTATACCTAGTTTTATTTCTAATAGTGGTTTACGCGAACTATCAGAAAATATAGTGGCTGTAATTACTGATGATCTTGTTAGTACTGGTTTGTTTGTCGTTACAGAAAATACTAATTATCTTTCTTTTATTACAGACTTTAATAATCCAATCGATTATCCGGCTTGGAATGCTATTAAGGCTAGAGCACTGCTTACTGGTGAGTTGTCATCAAACGGTACAACCGGTATAACCGTTAAATTTCGGCTTTTTGATGTTTTATCTGAGAAACCCTTCAAGGAGGGTTTAAAACTGACAGGACCTAGGCAGGGGTGGCGTCGAATAGCCCATAAGATAGCTGATGAGGTGTATGCCCGAATAACGGGCGAAAATAAATATTTTGATAGCAGAATAGCATTTGTTGCTGAGGAAGGTTCTAAAGAAAACCGAACCAAGCGCTTAGCCATTATGGACTATGATGGTGCTAATCAAGCATTTTTAACAGAAAAGTCGGATTTTATTGTTTTAAGCCCAAAGTTTTCTCCTAATGGGAGCAAGCTATTATTCACCTCATATGAGACGGGTTCACCTAGGATATGTCTTCTAGATATCCGATCTAGAAAGAAAATATTTCTGGAAGGTGAACCTGAGACTATGAGTTTTTCTCCTAGTTTTTCTCCAAATGGCAAAGATGTAGTATTTTCACTAACTTCTCGTTCAAATACTGATATTTATAGTTTAAATATTGCATCAAATACTAGATCTAGGCTGACGTCATCTATTTCTATAGATACCTCACCAAGTTTTTCACCAGACGGAAGAAGACTAGTTTTTGAAAGTGATCGTTCAGGTACACAACAATTGTATGTGATGCCATCCAGTGGTGGAAATGCAAAGAGGATTTCGTTTGGTCAAGGCAGTTACGGAGCGCCAGTTTGGTCTCCAGATCAAAAATTAATTGCATTTACTAAACAAAGTAAAGGAAGCTTTTATATTGGTATTATGAATACAGATGGATCTGATGAAAGATTACTCACTTCCTCCTTTCTTGATGAAAGCCCTTCATGGTCGCCAAACGGCCGAGTAATAATCTTTTCAAGATCAACCTCTGGATCAGGTAGTTCATCTACATTATATTCTATTGATATCGCTAGAGGAAGTTTGAAACCGATTCGAGCTAGTTCTTCGGATCCCTCCTGGTCAAATTTATTAAATTAACATCAAAGGGTTAGTGTTCTAAAAATATATAAGTTAACTTGCTCTTTAAAGAGGTCTAAAATTTATGAATTTATATTTCAAACTATGTTTAACCTTTATAATGTTATTTTTTTTCGGTTGCACCCAAGACGTTAATGAAAAGCATAATACTAGTTCTAAAAACCTAGTCGGTTTTGAAGAAACCTCATACTTTACTAATCTTGTTGGAGCAACGGTATTCTTTGAAGCCAATAAGAGTGACCTATCGGAAAGGAGTAGAGAAATCCTCAATTTACAAGCAAGTTGGTTAATACAAAATGACACATATATGATCGCAATCGAGGGTTACACTGATGAAAAGGGTACTCGAGATTATAAGCTAGCACTTGGTGCGGAACGAGCTTTTAAAGTGAAAGCTTTTTTAATTTCCAAGGGAGTAGCTGATTATAGAATAACGATCTTATCATATGGTAAAGAGAGACCCAAAAACATGTGCTCAAATGAAAAATGCTATTCCAATAATAGACGCGCAATAACTGTATTGAGTGATTAAATGATTATCAAAAAAACAATTTGCTGTTTATTTTTTTGTTACTTTCTCGCCGCGACGTTAAGTCTGGCACAAGATAAAACACTTGCTGATATCAAAACACAGTTGCCAGTTCTGTTGTTAGAAATCAAATCTCTCGAATTGGAGTTAAAATCAAATTCTAATGCTGTAGATGGGTTTTCTTTTAAAGGCAATTATGAGGATAGGCTTGATAGTATAGAAAAGGAATTAACGAGTATAATTTCTCAAGTAGAAAATTTACAACATCGCATTGATAAAATCATAAAAGATGGGACAAATCGATTATCTGACATCCACTTTAGACTGTGTGAAATAGAGCAGGATTGTGATATAAGCAGTCTTTCTAAAGATATCTTGCTAGGAGAAGGCTTACTTACCGAAATAAAAAATGACAAAGTCTTTTTAGAAGCCCCATTGGGTGAATTAACAATTTTTGAAAAAAGAGAACTCAAATCAATAAGGAAGCTCATAGAGGCGGGAGATAATATAAACGCGATTGAAAAATCAAAATTTCTTTTGAGCACTTACCCCCAGAGCGTCTCTTCCTTTGAAGTAAAAGTTATATTAGGTAAAGCTCTAAAGCTGACGGAGAACTGGAAGGAAGCCGCTGCTGTTTATCTTGATATTTACTCAAGTCATCCCAAGTCTAATTGGGCTGCTGAAGCTTTATATAATTTGGGTTTGTCTTTTTCAAAATTAGATCAATATGAAGATGCCTGTTTAATGCTCACTCAATTACAAATAGAGTATCCCCAGTCAAATTTTGAAACGGTAGCAGTAAAAAAAATAACGGAATTAAATTGCCAATGAATAAAAAAACTAAACGTCAGTTAGAAAAAGACTTTGAAAAATTTCTGATTGTTGATGGTTCCCGTATTGGCGTTGCTGTTTCGGGAGGGAGTGACTCCTTGGCATTGCTTTATCTTGCTTGTACATGGGCTAAAAATAATAATAAGACTATATTTGCTGTTAATGTTAACCATAATCTTCGTAATAATGTTAAGAATGAAATAGATTATATTTCTGGAATTTGTTCAGACCTATCAATTTCGTTTAATGTATTAGGTTGGGAAAACTGGAATGGAAATGGAAATTTACAGGCCGAGGCGCGTAGAGCTCGATATAATTTAATTAACGAATGGGCAATCCAAAATAATATTGATCTTGTATTATTAGGTCATACAAGAAATGATGTAATTGAAAATTTTATTATTAGATTTTCAAGAGACGCTGGTGTCGATGGGCTTTCACAAATACTTCCTTTTTTTACTTCTGGAAACGTAAAATATGGTAGACCTTTAATTGACGTTGGTAGGGATTCTCTCCGAGAATATTTGTCTGTTAAAAACGTTGATTGGCTGGAAGACCCTTCAAATAATAATTCAAAATTTCAACGCGCAAAGGTTAGAAAAAATTTAGTTCACTTAAAAAAAGTTGGTATGGATATTGAAAACATTGCTGCAGTTTCAAAAAACCTTCGTGTTTCAAGAGATGCGTTAGAGTTTTATACGGATAGATTAGCAAAGATGTGTGCTACATTCAAACAAGGTGATATAACCTTTCAGTTAGATTTATTCTTTCAGGAACCTTTAGATATCCAAAGGAGGTTATTAATCAAGGCAATAAAATTTTTAGGAGAATCTGAGTTTGGGCCGAGAAGTAATGAAATTAATAACCTATTGTGTTCATTTAAAAAAAGAGAAACGCATACACTGAAAGGATTTCATTTCTATTTTTACAAAAATTGTATGAGAATGAGCCGGGAATATAATTCTATTAAGAACCTTCTAGGAAAGCCAAATGAGATTTGGGATAATCGGTGGTTTATCAAAGGACCTATGTCCTCCGAATACATAATCAAACCGTTGGGAGAAAAAGGGTTGAGTGCCGTAGGTGAGTGGAAAGATAAAGGTGTACCTAAAGTTGCGTTATTGTCTTCACCAGCTGTTTGGAATAAAGACCAACTTAAAATAGCGTTACTTATAGATAATGTTAGATCATGGAGTTTAAAGCCACTCAAAGAAGAAAAAGAGTTTTTGATATATGATAAGGTATTGAACCATTGAAAGTTATACCTATTTAAATAGAGTACATATATAGTCAGTAGTGACTAAGCTGTTAGGAGATTTTTTGTGGGAAGTACAAAGCATATAGCTTTTTGGGTTGTATTATTTTTGTTAATATTAGCGCTTTTTAACCTCTTCAGTGGTGATAAGACCAGTCTGAGCTCTAGAACAATTCCTTATTCAGATTTTATATCAATTGTTGAGAAGGGTGAGGCCTCGCGTGTGACTTTGGACGGTGAAAAAATAATTATTAACACTGCAACCGAGCAGTACGTAACTGTGAAACCACAAGGCGTTGATGTAACGCCTGTTTTGCTTGAAAATAATGTAGCCGTGGATGCAAGACCACAGGAAAAAAATGGTTTATTGTCCTATTTAGGTACACTTTTGCCTTTTCTTTTCATAATTGGAATTTGGCTTTTCTTTATGAATAGGATGCAGGGCGGTGGGAAAGGTGGCGCCATGGGGTTTGGAAAAAGTCGAGCAAAACTGTTAACAGAAAAACACGGTAAAGTTACTTTTGAAGATGTAGCAGGTATCGACGAAGCAAAGGATGAACTGGAGGAAATAGTCGAGTTTTTAAGAGACCCTCAAAAATTCTCAAGTCTTGGAGGTAAGATTCCTAAAGGTGCCCTCTTGGTTGGTCCTCCGGGTACAGGTAAAACCTTGTTGGCTAGGGCTATAGCTGGAGAAGCTGGAGTTCCTTTTTTTACCATATCTGGGTCTGACTTTGTTGAAATGTTTGTCGGTGTCGGTGCGTCTCGAGTACGGGATATGTTTGAGCAAGCAAAAAAGAATGCACCCTGTATACTGTTTATTGACGAGATAGATGCTGTAGGTAGATCGCGTGGAGCCGGGTATGGTGGTGGTAATGATGAAAGAGAACAGACTTTAAATCAGTTATTAGTAGAAATGGATGGATTTGAAGCCAACGAAGGAATTATAATTGTAGCAGCAACGAACAGACCCGACGTACTAGATCCCGCTTTATTGAGGCCAGGTAGGTTTGACAGACAGGTGCAGGTACCAAATCCCGATATTAAAGGAAGAGAAAAAATTCTAAAAGTTCATTCTCGGAAAGTACCCTTGGGACCAGATGTCGATTTAAGGATAATTGCTAGAGGTTCCCCAGGGTTTTCTGGTGCTGACCTTGCAAATTTGGTAAATGAAGCTGCGCTGCTAGCAGCACGAATAGGTCGAAGATTTGTTACTATGAATGATTTTGAAAGCGCCAAAGATAAGGTTATGATGGGGTCTGAACGTAGGTCGATGGTTATGACAGAGTCAGAAAAGAAACTGACAGCTTATCATGAAGCAGGGCACGCTATCGTCGGATTAAATGTTCCAGAGCATGATCCGATACACAAAGCGACTATAATTCCGAGAGGAAGAGCATTAGGGCTAGTAATGAGCCTTCCAGAGAGAGACCAATTATCTGTTACTTATAAAAAGTATAAGTCTAAGATAGCTATGGCTATGGGCGGAAAGGTTGCTGAAGAATTAGTTTTCGGAAAAGATAATGTGACTTCCGGTGCAGCATCTGACATCCAACAATGTACCAAAATAGCTAGAGCGATGGTGACCCAATTTGGTTTCACTAAAGAATTGGGACATGTTGATTATGCAAATGAACAGCAATCTTATCTGGGTATTTACGGAGGGGGATCCAATCACTCTAGCATGACCCAAAAGATAATAGATGAGAAAGTTAAGGAAATAATAGATGAAGGTTATAGTACAGCAAAAAAGATCCTCAAAGAAAAATCAAAAGACTTAGAGAACTTAGCGCTTGGCCTATTGGAATATGAAACTTTGACAGGAGCTGAAATAGTAAGAGTTATTTCTGGGAAACCGTTGAATAGGAATGATGACGATAGTGATAATATGGATGGTATTCAGTCATCAGTAGTATCGATACCACGAACAAAAAAAGTTAAGCTTAAAGAGGATGGGGCTTTAGATCCCAAGCCTTCTAGCTAATAAGCTTTTGCGGGAAAATATAAGAAAGAGGCTATTTACGATACCGCGGGTTAGCCAGTGTAATATTAGGTTGTGCTAAGATTTTTTTTAGTTTGTTCAATTAATCAAATCACTGCTACAAAATGTTAAGCTGAATTAAAAATGGAGCAAAAAGCTATAGTCATATAGGTATATTTGAGAATGATCTAACTCAAATTGAAAAATAGGTTTTATACCAAATATTTATTGGATGGTTAAGTAGAATAGGAATAGTAAGATGACAAATATAATTGACGGGAAAGCATTTGCTCAAGAACTGAAGAAAAAAGTAGCTAAGTATGTAAATTTTCTAAAATCAGATAAGGGAATTATTCCAGGTCTAGCTGTTGTAATTGTAGGGGATGATCCTGCAAGTCACGTGTATGTCCGGTCTAAAGGAAAACAAACGATAGAAGTGGGGATGAAGTCCGTTGAGCATAAGCTCGCTGAAAATACATCAGAAGAGCTTTTATTAGACTTAATTAAAAAATTGAATAATGATATATCGATACACGGTATTTTAGTTCAGTTACCTCTGCCAAAACATTTAAATGAAGATTTGATTATAAATGCTATAAACCCAAGCAAAGACGTTGACGGTTTTCATATTTCAAACGTTGGTTTACTAGGCACTGGTCAAAAATCAATGGTTCCCTGTACTCCCTTAGGTTGTTTGAAGCTCCTAAAAAATCATCATAACAATAATTTGGCTGGTCTGAACGCTGTCGTTGTTGGCAGGTCTAATATCGTAGGTAAGCCGATGGCTCAGCTTCTACTCGGAGAAAGCTGTACGGTTACAATAGCACATAGTAAAACTAAAGATTTACAGCAAGTAACGTTGGCGGCTGATATTGTTGTAGCGGCTGTGGGTAGAGCACAAATGGTTGACTCAACCTGGATAAAAAGAGGGGCAACAGTTATAGATGTTGGTATTAATAGAGTTAATGCTAAAAGTGGCAAAACAAGGCTAGTTGGGGATGTGGAGTTTGAAAGTGTCTCTGAAATTGCTGGAGGTATAACGCCTGTTCCTGGTGGCGTTGGTCCGATGACAATTTCGTGCCTTTTGGCTAATACAGCAGTAGCATGTGCGAGGATAAATGATTTGGAAGATCCCAGTGATTTAGTAGACTAAATATTTCAAGCACCTCCGTATCTTAACGTAAATTACAGCTAACTTAATGTAATCTAATAAACTCTGATTTCTCTGAAGTATTATTAAAAAAAGGAACAGAGGTTGGGCAATTGATCTTCTCTATTTGAGCTTCAGCTTCGGCTAAAACAATTTCTGTTATAAATGGAAGGTCAAGACTCCGAGCTTCCTTAAAAGTAAACCAGCTCAAGTGACTTAATTCATCACTAGCTTTTGAGAAATCATCTAAGTCTCCTATAATTTTTTTTGCGTCTACCAAAAAAAACCTAGCGTCAAACCGTCTAGTTCTCTGTGGTGGAGTAATAGCCCGAAATATAAAACGGAACCCTTTTGCACAAGGGCCAAGGCCAAGTTCTCTAAAAGCATCCCAGTGTAGCCCATTTGATATTGATTTCTTATTACTAGTGGGACTAGCAAACATTAAACCGGTTTCTTCCCACACCTCTCGAATAGCGGCCGATAACAATGCCAGAGGATTATCTATGTTCGAATATTCTTTCAACCGCCTTAGACATATATCGTCTGGTTTATTAGTAAGCGATACTTCAAAATCACTTTGATCTACTGCACCACCTGGAAATACAAACTTGTTCGGCATAAAAACAGCAGACTTACCGCGCTGGCCCATTAGCACTGATGGTAAAAAGCCGTCTTTTCTGACAATTATGACGCTACTGGCATTTCTAATTTCTTGTTTCAACATTTTGGCTCGTTCTACTATTAAAACCGTGCATTTCTTTTGCCCACTGAATACCGATTACAGCACCTTTTAAGCGAGGTAATAAAAATAGTGACAAAATTATAAAGACTACAGAAAATGATAATGCAACTAATACGGGACTCGGATTAAAATTCTCATAAGTTAATATCAGTAATGGTGCTATTATGTGACCAACAAGAAGTATGGTTAGATAAGCTGGTCCATCGTCGGCTTTTTGAAGATATAAGTTTAATCCACAGACTTTACATTTAGGTTCTACATTTAAATAGTTTTTAAATAGTTTGGTTTTGCCACAGGAAGGACATTTTTTTTTCCATCCGTTAATTATTGAGGTTCTAAGGTTTCGCTTATTAGTCAAAATATAGCCCTATACTTAAGATGTGAAGTTAACTATGTCATCAGTGCTTTGATCTTAACCAAATGTCTATAGAAAATTATAATATCTTTATCGTTTCAGTTAAGCAATATTACTTTATTAACGAGCTATCTTTCTTTAATATGCTATTTTAAGGTTGGAGGTTTAAGTGAGTAAAATAAAGGGTATAATTTTTGATAAAGATGGCACACTCTTGAATTTTCAAAAAACCTGGGGCTCCTGGATTGAAGATTTTTTGGCAAGTATTTTTCACACATATCCTACTATTGATAAAAACTTGCTGCACAAATTGGCTGAGTTACTGGGATACAGTATAGAATCACATTGCTTTTACTCAGATAGTATAGTCCTTGCAGATACACCTGAATGTGCTGTTCGAAAAATAATACCATTACTTCCAATGTGTAGTACTAGACAGCTATTAATGCTGAGTGAAAAGGCTTCGGAAAGAGTCAATCCAGTTCAAATGGTTCCGTTAAGGGCGGTTCTTCCAAAGTTTATAGCTATGGATATAGTTCTTGGTATCGTTACTAATGATTCTGAGAATTCTGCAGTAAAACATATAGAGTATTGTGGTGTTTCTAATTTTTTTAAGCATATAATAGGGTATGACTCAGGATTTGGTAGCAAACCTGATCCTGATATATGCTTAGCATTTTGTAGTAAATCTGGATTACAGCCAGAATCAGTTCTAATGGTGGGAGATAGTTTACATGATATGCAAGCGGGAAGATCAGCAGGTATGAATACCGTGGGAGTATTAAGTGGTCTTACAACAGAGGATATTTTGGAACCGCTATCGGACGTAATTCTACCAGACATCAGCCATCTACCAGACTGGCTCACTGCTCGCAGAGGTTAACTCTAAAACGACGCAAAAAGTCGTTATCAAAGAATAAAATAATGATCGTTGTGTGATAACATTAGTAATTAATTTATTATAAATAACGGGAAATCTAAATATGGCTAGCAAAAGACGTGCCGGAGGGAGATCGGGAAATACCCGGAGAACTGGTAGTTTAGTCCCAAATCAAATGCCATGGAAACAACCACTTAACTGGGACAGACCGACTGAGCCGTTGGGAGAAGAAGGCATTCTAAATATCCATAATGGTTGTATGAGAATATTAAAGGAAATTGGAATAGAATTTCTTAATCCAGAGTCTCTAGAAATTTTTAAAAAGGCTGGATGTAAGGTAACAGATACAAACGTTAGGATGGATGAAGATTTTGTGTTGGAGATGTTAAAAAAAGCTCCTAAACAATTTACAATTACTCCAAGAAATGATGCTAAAAAAATTATTATTGGTGATAAATATATGGCATTCGGTAATGTTTCCTCTCCTCCAAATTCATGGGATTTAAAGAGAGGAAAGAGATCGGGGACATGGGAGAGTTATTCCGAATTTATTAAGTTAACGCAGTTTTTTAATTGCATACACTTTGCTGGTGGTTACCCAGTTGAACCTATAGATATACATGCGAGTGTCAGGCATTTAGACTGCCTTTATGAGAAATTAGTTTTATCTGATAAAGTAGTTCATGCGTATTCTCTTGGAAGAGAGCGAGTAGAAGATGTTATGGAAATGACCAGAATTGCTGGTGGTCTAAGTTTAGAGAAATTTAACTCTCAAAGCCACATGTATACAAATATAAATTCTGTTTCACCACTCAAGCATGATTACCCAATGATAGAAGGTGCAATGATACACGCTCGACGTAATCAAGCGGTAATCGTAACACCGTTTACATTAGCTGGGGCTATGGCACCTGTAACAATGACTGGTGCAGTGGCATTGTCTCTTGCTGAGGGTCTTTCTGCGATAGCTTTACTTCAATTTGTAAACCCGGGGTGCCCAGTGGGTTTGGGAACTTTTACATCTAATGTTGATATGAAAACGGGTGCTCCAGCATTTGGTACACCTGAGTATATGAGAGCCACGCAGATCACTGGTCAGATGTGTCGCTTTTATAGAATACCTATGCGATCCTCTGGGGTTTGTGCTGCAAACGTTCCTGATGGTCAGGCTATGTGGGAAACCTCGAATTCATTATGGGCCGCTGTCCAATCAGGAACCAATATGGTTTATCATGCAGCTGGATGGTTGGAGGGAGGTTTGATAGCTAGTCCAGAAAAATTTGTCATGGACTGTGAGGTATTGCAACAGATACAGCGTTACTTTGATAAAAGAATTGTCGAGACATCTGTTGACGATATCGCAGTTGATGCAATTAAGGAGGTTGGCCCAGATGGACATTACTTTGGCTGTCAACATACTCAAGAAAGATATGAGTCAGCTTTTTATCAACCAATGATTAGTGATTGGTCTAATTATGAAGCTTGGGACCTCAATGGCGGAATATGGACAGCTGAAAGAGCTCATAAAATTTATAAAGAAATTATTAATGAATTTGAGTCACCGCCGATCAATATAGAAATAAAGGAAGAATTGGAAGAATTTGTTTCAAAAAGAAAGTCAGAAGGAGGAGCTCCTACCGACTTTTAATTAATTTATAAATGAATTTAATATTGGCAGTCCCTAGGGGAATCGAACCCCTCTTTCCAGGTTGAAAACCTGGCGTCCTAACCGATAGACGAAGGGACCACCGGATATATATCTGTGAGCTTTTAAGGCAAACAGGGCTAGAGTAGCAAGAGGAAAATAGAGAAAAGCATTTATTTTTGTACTTCTGCAGCATCATCAATTATAACTTGAACTTTTTCACGACCTTGCCATGTATTTTTTACTAGCTTTCCTGCAATATGAAATTTTTTACCTAAATTATTTTCAAATTCTGTACCTAAAGGTGAACTAAAGGCTCTAAAACATACAGCATCAACTTTATTTCTAAAGTCATCGCAAAAAGTAACTTTTAAGTGATCAGTCCCGATACGTTTACAAAAAATTATATTTTGATCTGGAAACACAAATCTAGGTTGTGGTGCTCCTGAGCCAAAAGGCCCAACTTCTGCCAAACATTTAATAAGCTCTAAATTAGCGGCTTTAGGTAATAGAATGCCATCAATATAAAAGTCATTTGCGAGTGCTGTATCGTATTGCTTTAATTTTATTAGTTCTAGCAATCTTTCAAATGCTGGCTTTAATTGTTTTCTGGAAAGTGTTATTCCTGCTGCCATAGAGTGCCCACCACCCTTTTCAATTAACCCCTCATATACTAATTTTTGCATTAAAGAACCTAGGTCAACCCCGGGAATAGATCTTCCAGACCCTTTCCCAATTCCTCCAGAAAAAGTAATTACAAATGATGGTCGATTTGTTCTTTCCTTTATTTTTGAGGCTACTATTCCAATTACTCCAGGATGCCAATTACTGTCAGAAACAAAAATAATTGGTGTATTGAGACTCTCCTTATTAAGTTTTTTTAATGCTTCATCTTCTACTTTGGCACCAATGGCTTGCCGCTCTTTATTCAATACCTCTAATTTTTCTGCAAGATTTTGGGCTTCTATTTCAGAATCAGTCGATAATAATTTTGTAGCAAGACTTGCGTCGCCGATTCTTCCAGCAGCATTAAGTTTTGGAGCGAGCAAATAACCTATATGGTATTCGTCTATAGGACTATTTATTTTTGATATATCTGCTAAAATTTTTAAACCGGGACGTGTCCTATTTCTTATTATTTTTAACCCTTGTTGTACGAAGGCTCGATTTAAGCCCGTCAATGGAACTACGTCTGCAACTGTTGCTAATGCAACCAAATCGAGTGATTGAATGAGGTCTGGACTTTTTATGTTTTGGTTTCTTAGGGCGGTCGTTACCGCTACTAAATATAAAAAAACCACTCCAGCCGCGCAAAGATAGCGAAAGTTTGTTAATTCATCTTGACGATTTGGATTAATAATAGCTAGTGCGTCTGGTAATTGTTCTGAGCCTACATGGTGATCAAGAATAATTAAATCAGTTTCCCGATTTAATTTTTTTATAGGGTCATGAGATGACGTCCCACAATCCACACAAATTATTAACTCATGGTTTATGGATAGCTTTTCTAAGGCCTCGGTATTTAGGCCATATCCTTCTATTATTCTATCAGGAACGTACAGGGTAGCTGTAATTCCCATTTCTTTTAGCCAATTAATGAGAAGTGCCGCAGAGGCAGCGCCATCAACATCGTAATCTGCAAATATAGCAACTCGATCACGATTTTTTATAGCTTCAATTAATCTTGTTGAACCCTTTTTCATATCTTTAAATTGCATTGGATCTGGTAATAAATTTCGTAATTTTGGTAACAGAAAGTTTTCAACATTATTTGGATTCACTCCAAGTCTTGCTAAAACTCTTGATACTTGTACTGGTATTTTAATAATTTGACTTATTTGTTCTGAAACCCGATCTTGAGATTGTGTTGGTCCGCGCCAAGCATTTCCAAGAAGAGATTTTTCAACATTTAAAAAATATTCAGAATTTGACATTAAGCATAACTACTCTGGTCTGGGTAATAATAAAACTAATAATGGCAGGATCTTATGTCATAAATAATGTATTATATAGATATTGATTTATTTTTTATGAAATTTCTAAGACTATTCTGTAACTTCGACTCGTAAAATAACAGGTTCTAGTGAGATTACACCTGTTTTTGGTAATTCGCCAATTGCTTTCTCTAAAGCCCAAATTGAAGTTATATGAGTGATCATAGAAACAGGTGCTCGAGAATAATTATGATCATATTGTCTCATTCGATTTATTGATATGCCATTATCACCGAGCGTCTTTGTGACACGAGCTAGGGCTCCGGGTTTATCGTCTAGCATTAGTCTCATATAGTATGGAGCATCATTAGGAAGATTTGAAAGTTTTGCTTCTTCTAAAAATTGATGCGGTTTACCGAAGGTTTCAACTTTTGATACTCTTATTATGTCAATTATATCTGATATTACTGAACTCGCAGTTGGTTCTCTACCTGCTCCCAAACCTTGTAATATTATATTACCCGCTTCGGATGTGTTCAAAACAACCATATTCGTACCGCCCTCAAGTTTTGCTAATGGTGACGATGTTGATACTAGACATGGTGACACAGTTTGTCTTAAACCATTTGAAGTCATCTCTGAAACGCCAAGTAACTTAATTTTGAAACCCATATCTGCAGTATACTTAATATCACTGAGTGTGATGTTTTCTATTCCCTTGATGCTGACGCCAGGGTAATTAACAACCGTACCAAACGCTAAACTTGATAAAATAGCCAATTTGTGAGCAGAATCTATCCCCCCGACATCAAGCTTTGGATCGGCTTCTAAGTATCCTAATTCAGTTGCTTCTGCGAATATTGCTTCATATGAAGAGTCGGATTGTTCCATTCTAGTTAAAATATAGTTACATGAGCCATTTATTACTCCCGTAACTTTATTGATTTTATTACCTGCCAAGGATTCGTTTAAAACTTTAACTATCGGTATTCCCCCTGCAACTGCGGCTTCAAATTTGAGCGAAACGTTATTTTTTTCAGATAACTTTGCTAAATGTTCACCATGAATTGCAAGTAACGCTTTATTTGCTGTGACAACATGCTTACCACTTAAGATTGCGGCCTCAACAGATTGTCTAGCAGGTCCATTTTCACCACCAATCAACTCTACAAAGATGTCAATATCATCTCTTTTGGCTAAATTTGTAGGATCACTTTCCCACTGATACTTCTCTAATGATATACCTCTGGATTTACTTTTTGACTTAGCTGATATAGCAACTATTTCTACAGAGCTGTTAGTTCTAGCTTCGATCAATTGGAGATTTTTTCTGATGATACTGATCACCCCAATTCCAACAGTTCCAAGTCCAGCGATACCTATACGAACGGGCTTTAACATATCTTTCCTTACTTACTTTGGGTTGAAGACTTGTTAAACGTAAAAATAGTCACAAGCAACTTTGTATTCTAAACTCATTTTTTCTTGATACAGCTCTCAATTAGTTTTTCTAGCTCCCCAGAGGAGAGTTCGTTTTTCTTATTTTTTAGAATCTGTGATTTGCATTTGAGCACCATAATTTTTTCATTTAGAATTTTATCTTGAGTAGGGTTTACTTGTATATTTTTTTTATCCTTTAAAGATGGTAGAGAGTGAGTTGGTATTAATTTATGATATTTTAAATTATCTGTTTCACCGGCTAATTTATAAATAGGTAACTTAAGATTACAGGCTGATAGAAAGAGTATTAAAAAAAATATTATACGCATTACGAGCTGAACCAAGCATTATATTAAAATACAAATAAAATTAAAAAGAGAATAGGATGATAATTGGAGTGGAGCAAGTCACACTTGAAATGTTTTCCTGTTGCTATAGATTTATTGAATGGCTCGAGTAAAAGGTTCTAATTCAATAGTAACAGATCAACGTGTTCGGGAAGCGGCCTTAATGCTCTTTGCTAAATATGGCTATGCTGCAGTTTCTATGCGAAGGATTGCATCACAGGTAGGGCTTCAGGTTGGAGCACTATATCGATATACCCCGGACAAACAGTCCTTATTGTTCGACCTTCTGAAAGATCATATGATCCGAGTAATAAGTACTTGGGAAGAAGAATGTGTAGAGTCAGAGCCAGGAAAAATGTTAAAAGAATTTACAAAGTTTCATATTAGGTTTCATATTCGAAGGCCTGAGTCAGTGATAATATCATACAATGAATTGAGAAACTTGTCTTCGTTAAATTACAAAAAGATTAATATGATGCGGAGAAGCTATGAAGTCTCTTTAGAAAAAATTCTAATTCGAGGGAAAACCTTAGGATGTTTCGAGGTTGAGGATACCAAGTTAACAACTATGGCTTTAATAGCTATGCTAAACGGAGTTTTAAATTGGTATAAACCAGAAGGAAGGTTAAGCCTTAGTGACGTAGAAGAAATATACAGTGAGATGGCATTGAGATCAGTCTCGTCTACTAATCGTGTGAGCTGAAACTTCATAACTTTTTAATAAATTGGAAATTTATTGCAAATTTTTAGTACTTCACTACGAACTCCTTCTTCAACCAACGCATTATTAATTTCCCCGTTTTGTGAGAGACCATCAATAACTTGGACAATCAGTTTGCCAATTATATTGAATTCATGAGTGGAAAATCCTCTGGTAGTTCCAGCAGGCGAACCAAGACGAATTCCACTGGTTACTGCAGGTTTTAATGGATCGAAAGGGATACTATTTTTATTACAGGTGATATTTGCTTTGCCTAGGGAAACTTCTGCTGCTTTACCAGTAACATTTTTTGATCTCAAATCAACTAGTACAATATGGGTATCGGTTCCACCTGTTACTATATTCAGACCACCTTTTTGGAGTTCTTTAGCCAAAGCTTTTGCGTTTGCGATAACATTTCGTGTATAATCTTTGAATTCGGGTTTAAGTGCCTCTGAAAATGCTACAGCTTTTGCTGCAATCACATGCATAAGCGGTCCACCTTGTAAACCAGGGAAAATTCCAGAATTAAATTTTTTTGCGAGTAATGCGTCATTACAAAGGATTATACCACCTCTTGGACCGCGAAGAGTTTTATGAGTAGTGGAAGTTACGACATGAGCATGCGGAAATGGGCTTGGGTGCTCTCCCGCTGCGACAAGACCCGAAAAGTGAGCCATATCAACCATTAAATACGCTCCAACAGAGTCAGCAATTTCACGCATTTTTTCAAAGTCTATATGACGGGGTACAGCTGAACCACCAGCTATTATAAGCTTCGGTTTTTTATCAATTACAAGCCTATTTAGCTCATCATAGTCAATTTGGAGTGTATCTGTGTCTACTCCATATTGATGAGCGTTAAACCATTTTCCTGATAAGTTTGGCTTTGCTCCATGGGTAAGGTGGCCACCAGCATCAAGACTCATACCTATAATAGTATCATGAGGTTGAAGTAGCGCTAAAAATACAGCTTGATTAGCTTGAGAGCCAGAATTTGGTTGGACATTAGCATATTCACAATTGAATAATTTACAGGCACGGGCTATGGCCAGGTTCTCGGCTATATCTACGTTTTCGCATCCACCATAATAACGACTTCCTGGGTAACCCTCAGCATATTTGTTAGTCATTATCGAACCTTGCGCCTCCATGACTGCTCTCGAGGTTAGGTTTTCTGAAGCAATTAACTCTATTTCTTCGTGTTGTCGTTGTAATTCTTTTTCTATAGACGCCTGTACTTCAGGATCACAGTGCTCGAGACTTCTGTTGAAAAAATTATTAATGTAAGTTTTATTCATGACTTCCTTCGATCCAATAATTTATACCCATTATAAATAACCCGCTTTTAAAGGGCTTGCTAGAAAAGTAAACATTTAATGATTATTTCATTAAATTAAAACTCCTAACAAACAATAGGTTCTAAGGCTTGTAATTTTGTTCTGGGCACGCAATTATTAACTATGGAAAACCTATTATGAAAAATACTTTAAAACTTTCTTTTATGTCGTCTGACTCAGATGAGGCTAAAAACGCCATGCAAACTTTGACTGATGTGTATGGGCAGGTGGAACCGGACAAAAGTGATATTATTATAACCTTAGGTGGTGATGGTTTTATGTTGGAGACATTGAACTTGACCCAACATTTAAATCGCCCCGTGTACGGAATGAATTGTGGAACAGTGGGTTTTTTAATGAACGAATTTTCTGTTGATAGTTTATATACTCGATTGAAAAGGACCCAAGAAGAGTTAGTAAATCCGCTTAGAATGACAGCAGTTACTGAAAAAGGTATTAAATACAATTCTTTGGCTATAAATGAGGTTTCTTTGCTAAGAGGTGGGCCGCAGGCTGCTAAGCTTAAAGTGTCAGTCGATGGCAAAGTTAGGATTAAGGAATTAGTATGTGATGGTGCTTTAGTATGTACCCCCGCAGGCTCTACAGCCTATAATTATTCTGCCCATGGACCGATTTTACCAATTGGTAGTGATGTTTTGGCATTAACAGCAATATCAGCGTTTCGTCCGAGACGATGGCGCGGGGCCCTTTTACCAAAGATTGCAAAAGTACGTTTAGATGTATTGGACAGTGAAAAGAGACCGGTCAGAGCATTTGCGGACAGTAGAGCAGCTGGAGCAGTAATATCCGTTGAAATTGAAACCGACTCCAAAGTAAAACATAGAATATTGTTCGATCCTGGCCATGGACTGGACGAAAGACTAATTAGTGAACAGTTCGTTTAACATTACGTATTAAACTTTCTTATTATTTCTGTTTTAAATTCGCCTGGTAAAGATACTTCTAATAGTTCAAGATTGTCACTAATATTTGAATATCTTGTACCCATTTTGGGGGGAATTACGAATGCATCTCCTGATTTGAGATGAAAAATATTATCGGTATCATTTTCTATAATCATACTTCCTTCTAACACAAAATTAAATAGAATATCGGCGTTGTGGCTGACCCAATCTGTTTTTTTTGTAATAGCTCTAATTACATGAACCCCTGCAACATTTTTTGTATTTTTTGAAATTAAAGTATCTCGGCTTTTTAAACCTTTCACTCTGAAGTTATCCCATATAGCTTCAGACTTTCTATGATGAACAAATTTCTGATCTTGAAATAATCGGTCAGGGTTAAATTTCTTATTAGGAAGAACCATATCGTGATCGATTGTTGTTACATGTTCAGCTGGTACACCTATTTCGATAACTTCGATATTATCTGATGCATATAACACTTTATGTCTAATTTTAGGGGGTTGAATTACACAATTTCCTTCATGGAGTCTAAAAGCGGGTCCCTGGTCTTCATAAACTAAGTCAACCCAACCCTTATAGCAGTAAATTAACTGAAACCCGACTGTATGATAATGAACCATGTCTGGAACTGGGCCACCATCTGGAATACGTATATGACTAGCAATAATGGACCCTCCAAGTCGGTCAGGGATCAAATCTCTATAATGCATCCCAGCTCTACCAATTATCCACGGTGCTTCATCTTTTAGACGTTTTACCAAGAAAGAGTGATTAGTTTGTGGTATTTCGAGAGGTGGATCTAGATCGAGTACTTCTATTTTTGTTCCATTTGGAGCCACCAAGTTGGATTTTCCATCGGCGAAGCACTCTTTATTATCAGTAAAGATGTTTATTTTTCCAGGGGGGTATTCGGATCCACGTTCTAATCTTATTCTAAGACCATGACCAGAAAATACTGCAACAGCAGGATCATCTGCCGGAAAAATAGATTCTAACTGCATCTCAAGAACGTTAGAAAAGAATGGCAAATCACTTCTTAAGTCAGGTGTTGAAATTACAATTTCTGCTTTGACATTTTTCATGCATTCAACTTTCAAAAGAGATAGCTTTACCATTAATGTTATGCCACACTTGACCTGGAATCAATAAATAGAATAAACAGAGTACAAATAAATTTAGTTTAATATTAAACTATACTAGAGGTTAGTAAGATTGTCCGATAAAAAAAGTAAAAGCTATACGCAAGCGGCTTTAGATTATCACCGTTACCCTAAGCCAGGTAAATTGGAGATTAGGGCTACTAAGCCGTTAGCCAATGGTAGAGATCTTTCGCGGGCTTATACGCCTGGAGTGGCTGAGGCTTCATTAGCGGTTCATGCGAAACCTGAGTTAGTTAGTGAATATACTTCTCGCGGTAATCTTGTCGCTGTTGTAACCAACGGTAGTGCTGTTCTCGGACTCGGAGATATTGGAGGTTTAGCAGCTAAGCCGGTCATGGAAGGAAAGGCTGTATTATTTAAAAAATTTGCAAATATCGATTGTTTTGATATCGAATTAAATGAATCAGACCCTCAAAAGTTAGCAGAGATAATATGCTCAATGGAGCCAACATTTGGCGCAATAAATTTAGAAGATATCAAAGCTCCAGATTGTTTTATAATCGAAAAAATCTGTAAAGAAAGAATGAATATTCCAGTATTCCATGATGATCAACACGGTACAGCGATAGTAGTTGGTGCTGCTTTAAAAAACGCCTTATTGGTCAATCAGAAAAAAATTGAGGAAATAAAGGTTGTTTCTACTGGAGGAGGAGCTGCAGGTATCGCGTGTCTAAATATGTTAGTAAAACTTGGAGTAAGACAAGAGAATATATGGTTGTGTGATCTGAGTGGAGTAGTTTTCAAGGGAAGGCAAGAACAACAAGATTCCGAAAAAGACAGATTTGCACAAGATACGAATGCTCGTGTTTTGGACGATATAATTGAAGGCGCTGATTTGTTCCTTGGTCTCTCGGGGAAAGGCGTTCTAACATCTAAAATGGTAAAAAAAATGGCCTCCTCACCAATAATATTTGCATTGGCTAACCCAGAACCAGAAATTTTACCAAAAGATGTATTGGCGGTTTGTCCGAATGCGATAATAGCGACAGGTAGGTCAGATTACCCTAACCAAGTTAATAACGTATTATGTTTTCCATTTATTTTTAGAGGTGCTTTAGATGTCGGTGCATCAGAAATAAACGATGATATGAAGCTAGCTTGTGTAGATGGTATAGCAGAGCTGGCTCGGGCTACTAGTTCTGCAGAAGCAGCAGAAGCATATCGAGGCGAAATAATGTCGTTTGGACCTGAATATTTAATTCCTAAACCTTTTGACCCCAGGTTAATGGGTGTTGTTGCCTCCGCTGTTGCCAAGTCTGCAATGGATAGTGGAGTGGCAACAAGGCCTTTAAAAGATTTTGATGCTTATCAAGAAAGCTTAGATAATTCAGTGTCTAAATCAGCTCTGGTTATGCGACCTGTTTTTGACGCGGCTGCAATACAGTCTAGAAGAGTAGTATTTGCGGAAGGGGAAAGTGAACGAGTTTTGCGAGCTGCTTCAGCGGTATTGGAAGAAACGACTGATAAACCAATTCTCATAGGAAGAAAGGAGGCAATAATACGCCGAATATCGAAGGCAGGTTTATCGATCGAGCCAGGTAAAGATTTTGAACTCGTGGATCCTCAAAATGATTCCCGCTATCGTGATTACTGGACTACGTACTTATCAATAATGCAGAGAAAAGGAGTTACACCCGAATTGGCTCGGCGTATTATGAGAACTAATACTACAGCTATTGCATCAGTGATGGTTCATCGTGGTGAGGCTGATAGCTTGATATGTGGTACATTTGGTCAATATCGATGGCATTTAAATTTTATAGAAGACGTTCTTGGAGAAGGAGAATTAAGTCCAATTGCAGCATTGTCGTTAATGATTTTAGAGGATGGGCCACTTTTTATAGCAGATACAAATGTACATTCAGAACCGAACCCTTCTGAGATAGCGAAAACAGTAATCGCTTCCGCTAGACATGTTAGACGTTTTGGTATCGAGCCAAAAATTGCTTTATGTTCACATTCTCAATTTGGAAACCTAGATTGTGATACTGGGCGAAGAATGCGGAATGCATTGGAACTTTTAGATAGTGAACGACGTGACTTTATTTATGAAGGAGAGATGCATACAGATTCGGCCTTAGATGAAACCTTAAGGCAGAGAATTTTTCCAGAATCTCGTTTTTCGGGAGAAGCTAATGTATTAATCTTTGCGAATACTGATGCCGCGTCAGCAGTTCGAAATATATTAAAAATAAAAGCAGATGGAGTGGAGGTTGGTCCAATTTTAATGGGAATGGGAAATAGAGCACATATTGTCAACCCGTCTATTACTGCGAGGGGTTTATTAAATATTTCGGCATTAGCGGGAACACCTGTATCACAATACGGCTGAATTAGGTACACCGATTTATTGTGAGGTGTTTACAAGATAATATGATCCCACTAAAATATTCTTCAGTAGAAAAAAGGAATGGGAATAGTTGAAGTACGAAGAAATTTATTCTGCGTGGAAATCAAACCCTGAAGGCTTTTGGTTGAAGGCCGCCGAGGGAATTGATTGGTATAAAACACCCTCCCGTGCTTTCTTTTCGGAGAGCTCGTCTGAATATGGATGGTTTAAAGACGCTAGCGTAAATTGCTGTTGGAATGCGGTAGATCGACATGTTGAAAATGGGAATGGTGATCGAATAGCGATAATATATGATAGTCCAGTTTCTGAGACTAAAAGAAGTATTAGCTATTTAGAGTTGCAGCAAAACGTCTCCCTCTTGGCGGGCGGTTTGAGGGCTAAAGGTATTGGTAAGGGTGACAGGGTAATAATCTATATGCCTATGGTTCCAGAAGCCATAGAAGCAATGCTCGCCTGCGCACGTTTAGGTGCTATTCATTCAGTTGTTTTTGGTGGTTTTGCCGCAAACGAGCTCGCAACAAGAATAAATGATTGTTGCCCAAAAGCAATAATAGCAGGAAGCTGTGGTATCGAGGGTTCAAAAATAATTGACTATAAGCCTCTGCTTGATGGAGCTATAGAAATTTCTGAACACAAACCCTCTTTTTGTGTAATACATCAAAGAGATATTCTTAATTCAACCCTAATTCCTAATAGAGATATAGAGTGGAAAGATTTAAAGGCTTTGAGCGATGGAGTAGGTTGCGTACCAGTAAATGGTGATCACCCACTTTACATATTGTATACTTCCGGTACGACCGGAGAACCGAAGGGCGTTGTCAGGCCAACAGCAGGGCACATGGTTTCTTTACATTGGTCTATGTCTAATATTTTCAATGTTAGTCCAGGCGATGTTTATTGGGCGGCCTCCGACGTAGGTTGGGTTGTCGGTCATAGCTATATTGTCTACGCACCTCTTCTCAACGGTAATACCACCGTTCTGTTTGAGGGAAAGCCTGTGGGAACTCCAGATGCTGGTACTTTCTGGCGAATTCTAGAAGATTATAAGGTGAAAATTTTCTTCACAGCGCCAACAGCATTTAGAGCAATAAAAAGGGAGGATCCGAAAGGAGAGCTTTTAAAGAAATATAACCCAAAAACCTTAGAAGCACTATTCTTGGCCGGAGAAAGAGCAGATCCAGATACAGTAGATTGGGCTACTAACATGCTTAAAGTTCCTGTTATCGACCATTGGTGGCAGACAGAAACTGGTTGGCCGATCGCAGCAAACCCATTAGGTGTTGAACAGTTACCTATAAAAGTTGGGTCACCATCAGTGGCAATGCCTGGCTGGGATATAAAGGTACTTGATAAAGAAGGTTTTGAACTTAAGCGTGGTAACTTAGGTGCTATTGTAATAAAATTGCCATTGCCACCTGGCTCAGCAACCACTCTTTGGAATGCAGATAAGCGGTATTATAAGAGCTATTTAGAGACCTTTCCCGGATATTACGAAACCGGAGACTCGGGTTATATCGATAATGATGGTTACGTTTATATAATGGCTCGTACGGATGATGTGATTAATGTCGCCGGCCATAGGCTATCTACAGGGGCTATTGAAGAGGTTTTAGCTGGGCATAAAGATATTGGCGAATGTGCCGTGATTGGAGTGTCAGATAGGCTAAAAGGTCAACTTCCTCTAGGTTTTTTATGTTTAAATAAGGGATGTAATAGAGAAGATCATGAGATTATAAGTGAGGTTATTAAAAGTGTAAGAGATACTATTGGGCCAGTAGCTTCTTTTAAGTTAGCTTGCATTGTTGACCGATTGCCGAAGACACGATCAGGAAAAATTCTCCGTTCTACTATGGTTGCACTCGCAGATGGCAAAAAGTATAAAATGCCCGCGACTATTGATGACCCAACCATATTAGAGGAAATTTCGGTAGCTTTGAAAAAATGTGGTTTTCCAAATGATAATTAGTTCTAGTTCTGAGTGTATGTTTTTGGAAAGTGATTAGTTCTTAAGAGGAATTTATCTATGGTAAATGAAAAAGAGCTAATTGATATAGCTTCAGAGGTTCGAAAAAACGCATATGCACCGTATTCAAATTTTTATGTAGGCGCCGCGCTTAGAACTTTACAAGGGACCATCCACTCGGGATGTAATGTAGAAAATATTGCTTATCCAGAAGGTACATGTGCTGAAGCTGGAGCTATAGCTTCAATGGTTGCAGCGGGCGAAACACAAATCAAAGAACTAGTCGTAATAGCAGATAGTAAACGACCAGTTGTTCCATGTGGGGGTTGTAGGCAGAAGATAGCAGAATTTGCACATAAGGGTGTAAAAATTATTCTTGCAACTACTTCTGGAAAAATTAAACGAACCTCGCTAGCTGAGTTATTACCGGGAGCTTTTGATGAGAGCTTTATTAAAGATTAATGGACAACAATGTAATTATAGAGTGTGTCCGTGATAAAAAATTTATCTCAGAAGCCGATATGTTCAAGTTTGGATCAAAAATTGCAAACCCATCGATAACTGATTCTCAAATTGGAGCTTTTGCTATGGCGGTTACGCTAAATGGTTTGAACTTTGAAGCAAGAGTCGGTTTGACCAAAGGAATGAGAGATAGCGGAATAACATTGAAGTGGAATTTACCAGGCCCTATCCTTGATAAGCATTCAACTGGTGGCGTTGGTGATCTGGTATCGCTGATATTGGCTCCGGCTCTCGCGGCCTGTGGCGCTTATGTTCCTATGATATCAGGAAGAGGTTTAGGGTT
The DNA here is from genome assembly GCA_049602715.1 of Paracoccaceae bacterium. Classification (GTDB taxonomy): domain Bacteria; phylum Pseudomonadota; class Alphaproteobacteria; order Rhodobacterales; family Rhodobacteraceae. Next base: position 25,849 of record JBMYRX010000008.1, read on the forward strand.
CACAGGTGGGACTTTAGATAAGTTAGAGGCCATACCTGGTTATATATCTGAAGTGACCAACGAAAGATTCCAAGCAGTAGTGAAAGAAGTTGGCTTTGCAATAGTAGGTGCATCGTGTTCGGTGGCTCCAGCAGATAAACGCCTTTATAGAATACGTGATGTAACAGGTACAGTTAATAGTATAGACTTAATAACAGCATCTATATTATCAAAAAAGCTCTCAGCAGGTTTGGATGGTTTAGTTTTAGACATTAAGACTGGATCAGGCGCAGTAATAAAGAAGTTTAAAGACTCAGTATTACTAGCTCAATCATTGATAGATGTGGCAAATGGCTCAGGTTGCCCAACACGCGCCTTGGTAACAGATATGTCACAGCCCTTGGTTAATTCTGCCGGGAATGCCCTGGAAATAAAGAGTTTAATGGAATTTCTAATTAGGCCAAAAACAAGCTCAAGGTTGCTTCAGGTAGTTTTAGAGCTTGGCTCAGAACTACTAACTCTTAATAAATCTTCACAAAGTCTTGAGGAAAGCCGGCGACTATTAGGTGAAGCAATTACCTCCGGTAGGGCATTTGAGTGTTTTGTGAAGATGATTTTTGAAATGGGGGGACCAATAGATTTTGAAACTCAATGGGATAAGATACTACCTAAGGCCCCTGTTATATTGGAGGTTTTAGCCGGAGAGGATGGTTATATCACTAAAATAGATACAGAAAGGTTAGGTCGAGCAATCCTTCTTCTTGGAGGAGGACGAAGTAATGAAAATGATAAAATAGATCCTTCGGCTGGTATTTCAAATATTTGTGAAATTGGGACTAGAGTCGACACTTCATACCCTTTAGCAATTATTCATGGATCGAACGACGATGTTGTGGCAAGAGTAGCCTCAGTTGTAAAAAGTTCTTTTACTATTTCAAAAGAAAATAAAACGATTCCGAAATTGATAAGCCGGATTAAATTATAGTGGCCCGTGTATTTTTAGTAATTATGGATTCGGTCGGTTGTGGAGGTGCGCCGGACGCGAAAGCATTTGGTGATCAAGGAGCTAATACATTATTACATATCACTAAAGCTTGTTTAGCAGGCCAAGCGGAACAAGGTAGAACAGGAAAACTGTATACACCTAACTTAAATAGTCTTGGGCTAAGCTCTATACTTAGTGAACAAAGTAGTTCGTTGGAATTACATGAGCCGAAAAAACCTACTGGGCTGTGGGGTGTTGCGACAGAAACCTCTCCTGGGAAAGATACACCTACTGGTCATTGGGAGTTGTGTGGTGTCCCGCTACCTTGGGAATGGAAGTATTTTCCAGAGAAAAATAATAGTTTTTCGAAAGATATTTTAGATTTAATTCAAAAAGCTTCAAACTGTGATGGTGTTTTAGGAAACTGTCACGCTTCAGGTACTGATATAATTAGAGATTATGGAGAAACACATTTAAAAAATGGATGGCCAATCTGTTATACTTCAACCGATAGTGTCGTTCAAATAGCCGCTAACGAGAATACCTTTGGTTTAAAAAGACTTTATAATATTTGTTCTCAGATAGCTCCATCACTGCATAAATTAAAGATAGGTCGGGTTATTGCCAGACCTTTCATTGGTAGTTCAAAACAGACATTCGAAAGGACAAAAAATAGGAAGGATTTCTCAATTGCACCACCTGGCCCGACTCTTTGTGACTGGGCTTTTGACGAAGGACGTCAAGTCAATTCGTTAGGGAAAATATCAGATATATTTTCAGGAAAAGGTATTTCCACTGTTAGACGAGGTTCCGATAAGCAACTAATGGAATATTTGTCTCAATTACTAGTTTCCGCGCCAGATGGAAGCCTTAACATCACCAATTTCGTAGAGTTTGATAGTATATACGGTCACAGAAGAGACGTTTCTGGATATGCCAGACATTTAGAATGGTTTGACGCTGAGCTTTCAAAGATATTTAAATTAGCACATCATGATGATCTTGTTCTTTTGACCGCTGATCATGGGAATGACCCTACTTGGACCGGAACTGACCATACACGGGAACGCGTTCCAGTCCTTGCTTTCGGATTGGGTTATAAAGAAATTGGTAATGTTTCATTTATTGATATATCGGCGTCAGTAGCATCTCACCTTAATATAAGAAATCGCGGTAGCGGAAAGAGTTTTTTATAGATAAGAAATATTAATGTAAATAGGGAGAAAAGTAATGTCAGATCATCTTACCATAGTGAAACATCCGTTAGTCCAACATAAGCTAACCTTAATGAGAAAAAGTTCTACCCCGACAGCTCTATTCAGGCAGCTTTTAAGAGAAATCAGTCAACTATTAGCCTATGAAATAACTAGAGATTTAGAAATCAATCAAAAATCAATAGAAACTCCTTTGACCCAAATGAATTCGCCAGAATTGTCTGGGCGTAAGCTTGCTCTTATTTCTATTTTAAGAGCAGGTAATGGTTTGCTCGATGGAATGTTGGAATTGATACCCTCTGCTCGGGTAGGTTTTGTTGGGCTTTATAGAGACGAGAAAACTCTCCAACCTATTCAATATTATTTTAAAGTGCCCGAAGCATTAGAAGAAAGAATGGTAATTGCTGTCGACCCTATGTTGGCAACTGGAAACTCATCGGTAGCGGCAATAAACTTACTTAAAAAAGCTGGCGCAAAGAATATAAGCTTTCTATGTCTATTAGCTGCTCCAGAAGGAGTGCAAACCATGAAGGATGCGCATCCGGATGTTAAAATCGTTACCGCGGCTTTGGATAGCCATTTAAATGACCAAGGATATATAGTACCAGGATTGGGCGATGCAGGTGACCGAATGTTTGGTACAAAGTAATTTGAACTTATTGTTCACAGATAGATTGTAGGCTTAACCACATGGTATCAGAGATAAGAAGTGGAGCAGTTTTTTGTATATAGGGGTCACCTGTTATGAGTTCAGAAGTAGTTTCTCCCGTGATGTCCATCGCGTATGAGTAAGGAGAAGTTGACACTTTTGCGTTTCGAAATAGTTCAAGGAGATTTTGATAATCTAAATTGCTATTGGCATTCACTAAAGTTTTAGCAGAATAATTTTGTAAGAAATTATCTGTCATCTTTCCTGTAGCTAAAAAGCGTATGATTGTACTAGTGTGAGCTTCTCTTATTAACTTTTCAAAAGGATTATCTTTTTTAACACGCTCTAAAGCAGAGAAAATAAATCCAGCAGCAACTTCCGGTGTATCATAGTCTTCAACAACTGTTTTATCAATAAGATGTATATTCCCCGGTAAAGATAGTACCTTTTTGCTACTATTTGGTATTATCAAAAATGTATGGTCCATACTTCCAATTAGTCGTTCTTTTAGTTTAACTAAAGCGGCGTTTCCCAACCCAGTGCTACAAGGTGTTCCTGTTAGATTAGAGATCTTATTGACCATTAACTGACCAATCTCCTTTTTATTGATATCCAATGTCGTAGCTATAGTGTGCTGCTTCAACTTTTCTGGGAGCCAAATGATACTGCTTATAAATATGAGGCTAAAAGTAATCAGCAACAGATATAGTCTAATTCTGCCATGATGTGGTCGCCTTTTTTCAATAACATTCGTTATTTTTGATATAGCTCTTATCACTACGTTATCGTTAATTTCTAAAGTTTCTAAGGAGTCCTGACCTGGTTTATAAAGAGCGGGTTGTTTACCTGCGTTTATTCTTTGAACAGCCGGTAATGACCAGTGTGAAACCACTACACCTTTTGTGTCTTTCAACACTAGCGAGTTATCTCCAAATAATACTAAAACCTCCTTCCTTTGACTGGTATTAGACTCTTTCCAAAGGCCGGTGCATTCTAAGCGTTCATATTCTTTTAAAGCAGTCATTAAATTGTATCCAAGTTAAGGACATTTGATTTTAAGCTTTTACAATAATTTTGCCTTTTCTCTCAGTTCAAATTTTTGTATTTTGCCTGTTGAAGTTTTTGGGAGTTCTTGAAACGAGATCTGTTTTGGTGTTTTGAAGCCTGCTAACTGAGCTCGGGCAAAAGATATAAGATCGCCCTCGCTTACAGTTTCACCCACCTTTAACTCGACAAAGGCGAATGGGACTTCTCCCCATTTATCATCAGCCTTAGCAACTACTGCGCATAGACTGACCGCAGGATGGCTCATTAGAACGCCTTCAACTTCCACTGAACTGACGTTTTCTCCACCCGATATAATAATATCTTTAGCCCTATCCGCAATTTGAATATAATTATTAGGATGTAACTTGGCTATATCACCAGAATGGAAAAAACCACCAGAAAAAGCTTCTTTAGTTGCTTCAGGGTTTTTGAAATACCCCTTCATTACTGAGTTTCCTCTGATGACAATCTCACCTAAAGCCTTTGCATCATTCTTTATTTTATTTTGTTTTTCATCTACCACCGTTATTTCTTCCATCATTGGGAATGCGACACCCTGTTGGGCTTTTATTGAAGATTTCCTTTCCTGAGTTTCTTGATCCCATTTTTCATCCCAAATACATTCGGTAACGTGTCCATAGGTTTCTGTTAATCCATAAACCTGAGTAACATTAAACCCAATTGACTCAATAGCTGCCAATGTTGCGGGAGCAGGCGGTGCACCGGCAGTAAAAACCTCTACTGTATGAGAAAAGGGTTTCCTTTCTGAGGCTGACGCATTGATAATCAAATTAAGCACAATAGGCGCACCGCCGAGATGAGTTACTTTTTCTTGAGATATTGCATCATAAATTACCTTCGCTGAGACGTCCCTACAACAGAATACAGTTCCCCCTAGCATTGGCATTAGCCAGGTATGATTCCAGCCGTTACAATGGAATAAGGGGACTATTATTAATAGTTTTGGATATAATTGTAACCTCCAACTTACTACAGTACCCATTGTCATCAGGTAGGCTCCTCTATGATGACAAACGACACCTTTAGGAAGACCTGTGGTGCCTGAAGTATAGTTAAGTGATATACTTTCCCACTCGTCTTGAGGCATTACCCAAGAAAATTGTTCATCTCCCATTTTTAATAATTCTTCATATTCTAAGTATTTTCCCGATTTAGTGAAACCAGAAGTTAAATCCTGTACCTCGATGATCTCTGGCCCCGAGCTTTCACATATCTTCTTTGCATCCTCTGCTAATGATAAGAATTGGGAGTCCACTATGACTATTTTTGCTTCGCCATGATCAAAAATGTATGCCACTGTTTTAACATCGAGACGGGTATTGATTGTGTTTAATACCGCTCCCAGTGCTGGGATACCAAAATGTGCCTCAACCTGAGCAGGTATATTGGGTAGAATAGTAGCAACCACATCACCGGTCTTGATTCCCCGTTTCTCTAACCCAGAAGCCAGAAGTGTAACTCGTTTATAATATTCTTTATACGAGTATCTATTTTCTCCATATACTATGGCCTCGCGTTCAGGATAGACAACTGAGGCACGCCTGAGATGAGATAAAGGGGTTAGAGGAACATAATTGGCCTTTGTTTTTTCAAGGCCATCTTCATTAGACATCCATCCCATATTTTGCCTTTCTAAATTATTTGGAATATCTCGAAAATTAAAACGAAGTTTTCTTTAAGGTTTAGTGTAAGCCCGTTTCATCAAATCGTAAGGATGTTTCCATCTCGGTTGTTGAGAAATTCTAGTCAACCAGGAATCTATATTACCCCACTCTTTTCTATTAAACCCAAAAGGTTCTTCATAGAATAGGTACCCACAACAGGAAATGTCGGCTACACTGATCGTATCTCCGACTAGCCAGTCGCTAGTGGAAAGAGCATGGTCAAGTACTTTATAAGCTATTTGTAATCTACCATTTATGAATTTCATAGCTTCTTTCGGACGTTTTTCTTCTGGCAGGAAATTACTAAGAAATCTTAAAAGCCCGGCCTGACTAGACATTTTATGATTATCCCAAAGAACCCACCTTAATACTTCATACTTGTTTTCTGGTTTCCCACCAAGCTTACCAGTTTTATCTACCAAATATTGCTGGATGGCTCCTGACTGTGTGATAGTCTCTTCATCACTCGCGACTAATGTTGGGACCTCTCCCATCGGGTTAATCTTTTTGTAAGCTTCTGATTGAGCTTCTCCTTTGAAGAAATCTACAAATACGGGCTCCCATTTAACCTTTGAAAGCTCCATAGTTAATGCTGCTTTATATGCATTTCCAGATTCGCCAAAACAATATAACTTCATTCTATTTCCTTAATTCTATGATAGCCAGACTATAAAATTTACTAATCTTAAACTATCTATTTCTCAATTTATAACTTTTGGTATAGTTTATTAAAGTTATAAGTTACGTTTTCGGATTAACCAACTTGTAAATCGTATTATTACAAAGAAATAATGGAGATAAAAACTTTTATTAACAAGGTTTATTTATTAACAATTGTGTGTGCTAGGGAGATGCATGGAAATTTCGAAAACTCAATTCAACATTGCTCAAACATTTTTGCAAGCTTTACCATTTTCCTCACTATTAAAAATGAAAATGGAACAGGCGGGAGAGGGGTTTGCTGTAATCTCGATGCCATATCAGTCGATTTTGAGCGATGGGAGTGAGGATGCGAAAATTTACTCAAGTGCCATATCCAGTTTGATTGATACATGTGGAGGCTTATCTGTACTCGTGCATAGACACTTACCAAGGGATACAGCCACCCTTGATCTAAGAGTTGATTATTTGCGAACTGCTTGCCCTGGTGAAACAGTATTCGCTCGTGCGGAGTGCTATTATGTCGCTGATTCTGTAGCTTTCGTTAAAGCCACCGCAACTGATAATTGTTTAACTGACCCGATAGCAAGTGCTGTGGGGACATTTGCCTTTGTTTCTAAGAAGTCGGTATCGATATGAATCCAAAAATGATAGATTCTATACTACAGAAACATTTATCAAAAAAATATATTCTTCAAAGTTTTATACCTGATAATTCTTTTATTAGTCTTCTTGATGTTCGTTTCGTAAAAGAAAATGGCTCCTATATTTCCATCTTACCCTTTAGACCTGATTTGATTGGGAACCTTGAGATACAGGCTCTACATGGGGGTGTAACCCTTTCCTTATTAGAAGTAACCGCATTCCTTCAAATACAGATGGAGCAAAAGAATAATCTGGAGGATGAAAGAGAAAAGGCGTCTTTTGATAGACTGAACACAACCGCACTCAGTATAGTAGATATACAAGTAGATTATTTGAGACCTGGTTTTGCGCATGACTCATTTTCTATGGCCAGAATTAACCGTTTGGGGAGACGTTTTGCCTCTGTGTCTGTAATAGCTTGGCAAAGAGATTATGAGAAGATCTTTGCTCAAGCCACAATACGTTTTCAGATTTCAAAAAAATGAACTTAATAGTTTCAAGAGATATAACTAGTCGACGAATTTTAAGAATTGCTCTTCCAATTTTATTTTCGAATGCAACTATTCCTATTTTGGGGGCTGTTGATACGGCAGTGATTGGGCAGCTTGGTGATCCAGCTGCTATTGGTGCTGTCGGAATCGGGGCCATCATTATATCCGCCATCTATTGGGTTTTTGGTTTCCTTAGAATGGGAACAGTTGGTCTAACGTCTCAAGCATACGGTGCCAAAGACTTTATGGAGGTCGACGCATTGCTGGGCCGTTGTTTAATAGTTGGCTTTTCAGCTGGGTTAATAATAATTCTTATTCAATCTGTTGCCTTTCAATTGGCTTTAAATATCTCACCCGCTTCTAAGGAGGTAGAGTTATTCGCCTCGAAATATATAGAAATTCGAATTTTCTCTGCTCCTGCTGCAATCGCTTTATTTGGAATTACGGGATGGCTGATAGCGCTTGAACGTACAAAGTCGATTTTACTTGTTCAACTTTTTATGAATGGACTGAACGTAATTCTAGATATTTTGTTAGTAAATCATTTTGAGTTGGGTATTCAAGGAGTTGCTTATGCAAGCCTTGTAGCTGAGTGGTGTGGTTTTATATTGGGCTTATACCTTTGTAGAGATCGCTTGATGGCTAAAGGTTTTTTAAATTTTTTACAAATTTTTGAGAAAAAGCGATTGACCAATATGGTCAACGTAAACATCGATATATTAATTAGGTCTTTGTTATTACAAATGGCAATAATCTCATTTCTTTTTATAGGATCAGATTTTGGAGATCTTGCTTTAGCCTCCAATCAAATTCTTTTACAGTTTATCCATATCGTTTCATATGCCCTAGATGGGTTTGCACATGCGGCAGAAACTCTTGTTGGCCAATCCGTTGGCGCACGTGATAGAAGAAGTTTTAGACAAGCGGCAATCCTCACGACAATTTGGGCAGGGCTTATTTGTATAATTTTTGTGATGTTTTTTTTGATTTTTGGAGGACACCTTGTTGATTTAATGACGGTTTCCCCAGAGGTTCGTTTGGAAGCCCGTAAATATCTTCCATATTTGTCTATTTTACCATTAATTGGATTATTTTCTTATATGTTGGACGGTATATTTATAGGGGCAACTCGCACGCGTGATATGCGAAATATGATGTTTATCTCGTTTTTGGGATACGTCCTCGTTTTATTCCTGTTAATACCTAACTTTGAAAATCATGGCCTATGGTTTGGATTGATGGCGTTATATATTCTTCGTGCGGTAACACTTTCATTAAAATATCCAGCCTTAGAGGCCAGTATTTAATATTTTACAAGATGCTGTAGATTCATTAAAGCCAATCACTTCTTTTTGAACCAATAGCGCTTGCAATACTATTATGATCATCCGCTAGTAAAAGTTTCTCTAATTCAAAACAAATCTCGTTGACAACAGTAAAACCATTGTAAACAAGCCCTGTATATAACTGAATTGCACTTGCGCCGGCACAGATTTTTTCATACGCGTCTTCTGCACTACAAACGCCACCAACACCGATAATTGGAAGCTCTCCATTAGTTGCGTGAGATATTTTAGCAATTATCTCAGTCGAAACTCTTTTTAATGGTTTTCCAGATAATCCACCTATCTCGGACTTTGAGTTACTAATTAAATTATCTCGAGACAATGTTGTATTTGTCGCAATAATTCCATCAACTTTAGAATGACTTATGACTTCAATTAGTTCCGTTAACGATTGATCTGATAGATCAGGTGAAATCTTTACAAATATAGGGATATTTTTTATTAATTTCGCTCTAGCTTTTTCAAGCTCAGATAATAGATTTTTGAGATTTTTTGCGGTTTGAAGCTCCCGGAGGTTTTTCGTGTTTGGAGAAGAGATATTTAAAGTAGCAAAATCTACAAAATCACCACACGTCATAAGAACTTTAGAATAGTCCATAATTCTGTTATCACTATCCTTGTTTGCCCCGAGGTTAATTCCAATTGGGATAGAGCAATCGCGAAGTATTAGTTTTTTCTTAACAAAGTCCATCCCTTTATTATTAAACCCGAGACGATTGATTATCGCTCGATCACGTTGAAGACGAAAGATTCTAGGTTTTTCGTTACCGTATTGTGGTAAAGGAGTTACTCCTCCAACTTCAAGGAAACCAAAGCCTACTTTGGAAAGAGTGTTTACAGCTTCAGCATTTTTGTCAAAACCTGCTGCTAAACCAATTGGATTTTCTAAATTTAGACCGGCAAGATTAACCTCCAATAACCTACTCTTATAAGTTTTGACCTTTGGAAACAGTTTGTAGCGTAATAATCTAAGTACCAAGAAGTGAGCATGCTCAGGGTTTAGATATTTTAACATCGTTAGAGTGATTTTTTCGATTAAATGCATTATAATAGATCCGGGAATTTGTGCTGATCTCCTATTAATGGTAATTTGCATGAGTCAACGACTTCTCTATAGTACCAAGCGCGATATAAATGAGGAAAGGTTTGATTATTCCTAGAAATTTCCCATTTTAAACTATTTCCTAACAGCTCCGAAATAGTCCATACTAGGTGCAGATCATTTCTGCCACTAAAATGTTTTTGGGCGGTTTCTTCAACTTGATCTCCGATTGAAAAATGGATGTAACCATCAGTGATATCTACTCCAGCACCTAGAAAAACTTCATTTTTCTTAAATACATCAAAATCACTTTTCGACATTATTTTATAAATAAACATAAATTATCTCTTCTTTTCGAAATAAGATTGTGTCAGTAGTTTGATTATAGTCCACTTATTTGTAGACATTCTGGAACGGGAGTTAAAACGTGCCCTTTTCTTTTATATGTCAACAAATTATCGAGTGTTAATTTACTCATAGCTGCACGTGTTTCAAAGGTTGCACTGCCAACGTGAGGTAATAAAGTTACGTTTTCCATCTTGATTAGTTTTTCTGGTACTTCGGGTTCATTTTCAAACACATCAAGGGCGGCATATCCTAATCGACCATTTTCTAGAGCTTCAACAAGTGCCGTTTCATCTACTACTGAACCTCTAGCAACATTAATCAATATACCAGTGGGGCCCAATGCCGTAAGTATCTCTTCATTAACAATTTTTTCTGTTTCAGGTCCTCCTGGCGTAATACATATAAGTACGTCAACTTCGAGAGCCATTTTTTTTAGGTCTCTATAATAAACATAAGGCACATTTTTTGACGACCGCGAATGATAAAGGATTTTTGGTTTAAAAACTGATAAACGGGAGGCAATTTCCTGCCCAATCCTACCCATACCTAATATTCCAACTGTCTTATTATCAGGTGAACGGGAATAGGGTGCCATACCTTTTTTTTTCCATTGGCCGTTTCTTAGATACTCCTCATTAAATCTAAATTGACGGAAGCTTGCTAGAAACATCATTAAAGTTGTGTTAGCTACTTCGGCGTTTAGGACATTGGGCGTATGAGTTACTATTATATTCCTATTAGCACAAAAATTGGCATCTATAGAGTCATAACCAACACCATTTGATGAAATGATTTTCACATTCTTCATTAAAGATATTAGATCGTTGGAAATGCCAACAAAACCAGTAGTAGCGATAGCAGTAATTGCGTCCCCTGTATTACATAGAAAAGTTGATAAGTCGGGAATTTTATTTGCCTCATGGATAATAAACTCTTTGCGGAGAGTTTCTTTGCCGTCTTCATTCATATTACCCATTATTAAGATTTCATTCATTTTATTTATCCTGATCCACCACCTGTCGCTGAGTACCTAAATGTTCAATTTTTAACTCCATAATATCGCCACTTTTTAAAAAAATTGGATTTGGTTTTATGCCCATACCAACACCAGGTGGTGTTCCGGTCGATATCAAGTCACCGGGATATAGGGTCATAAGAGAACTAAGGTGTTCTATAATCTGGGCTACTGTGAAAATCATTGTTCTAGTATTTCCGTCTTGCATTCTTTTACCGTTTAAATCTAAGGACATTGATAATCTTTGTGGATCAGGGATTTCGTCTCTCGTTACCAACCATGGCCCAGTAGGACCGTAGGTGTCACAGCTTTTTCCTTTAGTCCATTGACCAGAAAGTTCAGTTTGGAACTCTCTTTCAGAAACATCATTTACTATACAATACCCTGCGACGTAGCTTAGAGCATCAGACTCCTTGACGTATTTTGCTTTTTTCCCAATGATTACTCCGAGTTCAACTTCCCAATCAGATTTTGTTGATCCCCTAGGCATATATACGGTATCATTAGGCCCTATGATTGAGGACGTCGCTTTCAAAAAAAGAATAGGGTGTTCAGGAATAGGGAGCCCAGTCTCCGCTGCGTGATCAGAGTAATTTAACCCTATTGAAAGAAACTTTCCGACACTACCAATGCATGGTCCAATCCGTGTATTATTCGAAACGGCTGGCAATGATTTCAGATTAATTTTTCTGAGTCTCTCCAAAGTTAGATCATCAATTGACTGGCCATTTAAGTCGTTAATAATACTAGAAAGGTCACGAATAATTCCGTTAGAATCAATTGCTCCCGGCTTCTCTTCCCCAATGCTCCCAAATCTTAGTAATTTCATTTTTAGCTCCTAATGATTGTCTCGAGGAAGATACTTTCTTGCGATGTCTTGATATTTTATCGCTCCTTTTAATGTCATACCATCACTAAATGATGATACTTTTTCTCTAAAGATCTCTTGCCATGGGCTTTGGCTTTCTGGGAAAGTTTCTTTTTGTTTTGATAGTATCTGTTTTCGGTTTTCAATTTCAGTATCGCTTAATTTCATATTGGCAGTACATTTATTGAGATCGACCCTTAATAAGTCACCCGTTTTCAAGATTGCTAACCCACCTCCCGTTGCTGATTCTGGAGACGCATTTAAAATTGACGGACTCCCCGAAGTACCTGATTGCCTCCCGTCGCCAATGCATGGCAGTGTGTTTATTCCCTTTTTTAATAAATATGATGGAGGTCTCATGTTTACGACTTCTGCACCTCCGGGATAGCCAATTGGGCCAGTACCTCGCATTACTAATATTGAATTCTCATTAATATCTAGTGAGGCATCATCTATCCGTTTATGAAAATCTTCCGGCCCATCAAAAACTACGGCACATCCTTCAAATGCATTGTGATCTTTTGGGTTTGATAGATAGCGTTCACGAAATTCATTACTAATCACCGAAGTTTTCATAATAGCACTGTCGAACATATTTCCGGTAAGATTAATAAACCCCGCATCTTTCAAAATTGGCTTATCAATTTTAAAGATAACGTCCTCGTTCAAGGTAAAGGTTTCAGAACAATTTTCTGATAACGTTTTCCCGTTAACTGTTAAAACATTTGGATGGGGAATCAACTCTTTTGACATCAGCTCTCCCACAACTGCCGGAAGCCCTCCAGCACGATGATAGTCCTCCCCCAGATATTCTCCGGCTGGCTGTAAGTTAACCAGCAATGGTATATTGTGCCCCAGTTTTTGCCAATCGTCGTTATCTAAAGGAATATTGAGATGTCGAGCAATCGCATTCAGGTGGATTGGGGCGTTTGTTGAACCACCAATAGCCGAATTTATCACGATCGCATTCTCAAATGCTTCTCTGGTCATTATGTTGTCAGGCCGAATATCATTATGTACTAATTCTACTATCCGTTTACCAGTTGCGTAGCTTATCTGACCTCTTTCACGGTAGGGAGCGGGAATTGCTGCTGAACCGGGTAATTGCATCCCTAAAGCTTCTGCCAAAGAATTCATTGTCGTTGCAGTACCCATTGTATTACAATAACCAACGGATGGTGTCGATGATGCGACTAAATCCATAAATCCATCGTCATCGATTTCTCCCGCTGCCAACAGTTCCCTGGCTTTCCAGACTATAGTACCTGATCCTGTTCTTTTACCCTTAAACCAACCATTAAGCATGGGGCCAACCGAAAGAGCTATGGCTGGGATATTTACTGTTGCAGCAGCCATAAGAAGCGCGGGTGTTGTCTTATCACAGCCAATATTGAGTACTACACCGTCGATCGGATATCCAAACAAAGTTTCCACTAAACTCAAATAAGCTAGATTTCTATCCAACATTGCCGTAGGCCGTTTACCAGTTTCTTGTATCGGATGTACTGGTATTTCAATAACGGTACCACCTGAAGATGTTACTCCATCACGAACCCGTTTTGTAAGCTCTATGTGATGTCGATTACATGGGCTTAGGTCACTACCCGTTTGGGCTATACCAATTATTGGTTTTCCAGACTGTAGTTCTTCTCTAGTAATGCCATAATTTAAATAGCGTTCTAAATATATTGCCGTCATCTCTAAATTATCTGGATTATTAAACCATTTTTGAGATCTTAAAGGTTTTGTCATGGTAAGTCTCCTAACCAGACCATCCACCATCAATTATATGTGGCTGGCCTGTTGTAAAGGCAGACTCATCTGACGCTAAATAGACAACGAGAGCGGCTATTTCTTCAGGTGTAGCTAATCTGCCCATGGGTTGACGTGCAGTAAAGTTTTTCTTGGCCGTTTCATAATTCCCTGTTGCTTCTAGCCTCTGATGTAGTGACGGTGAGTCTACTGTACCAGGACATATGCAATTACAGCGAATTCCTTTAGTAATATAGTCAATTGCTATTGATTTTGTTAAACCAATTACGGCGGCTTTGGTCGCGCCGTAAATAAAACGATTGGGAGCCCCTATTATCGAAGATACAGCGGACGACATATTAATTATGGAGCCGCCGCCTTTTTCTAACATTATTGGTAAGACGTTTGTAATAGTTTTATACATTGAACGTACATTTAGATTGAATGCAAAATCCCACTCATCGTCGGTCGCTTCTAAAATTGTTCCGTTATGGACAAATCCAGCACAGTTAAACAAAATATCAGGACGAGCTTTGTTAATACAGTTTGTAATGGCTTTATCGTCTAGGACGTCAAGTTCAAAAGTTGATATATTGGAGTTTTTAATATCATCGAGTTCGTTTAAAGCTATTTTGTTTATATCAGTAGCTAAAACTTCTGCACCCTCATTTGCTAATGCAATTGCAGATGCTCTTCCAATACCTTGACCCGCAGCAGTCACTAACGCTGATTTACCTTTAAGTCGTCCCATAAGCTTAAATTTCTTTCTAATATAGTTTACTTTTTTAGTAAAAATTTTAATATTTGTATACCATACGCTACAATTTTTACTATCCTGCTAAAAGCAAAAAATCAAATCGCATAGTAATTAATGTGACACAATACGAGTTTGTGTTATGATTCTGAAAAAAAATTAGGGTATAAGTATTCACTTATCATATTATGGGATTTTTTTATGAAAATTGTTATTTTAGGTGCTGGTGGCATGATTGGTCAGAAGCTTGCGAGGGCACTTGTAGATCGATTAATTGGTAAAACCAAATATAAGTCTTTGCTAATGCATGATATCATTTTTCCAACTAACGCAGACAAGCTTGGTGATATACAAATTGGAAATATCACCTCTCCAGGCGAAGTTGAAAGAGTAGCTTCAGAAAGGCCTGATTTAATTTTTCACCTTGCTTCAGTGGTTTCGGGTCAGGCGGAAAAAGACTTTGATATAGGATGGGAGGTAAATTTAAATCCTACTTGGCGATTACTTAATGCCTTGAAAGAAGAACATTTATCATCGGAAGGACAATATATTCCCAAGTTTATATTTACCTCATCGATAGCTGTTTTTGGAGGGCCTTATCCAGATAAAATAACAGATGATTTTTTATGTTCTCCTCAAACGTCATATGGAGCTCAAAAGTTAATTTGTGAAACCATGATAAGTGATTTTAGTCGAAAAGGATTTATTAATGGAGTATCTCTTAGACTGCCAACAATTTGTGTCAGACCTGGTAAACCCAATCAAGCGGCATCGTCTTTTTTCTCAGGCATTATTAGGGAGCCTTTAAATGGTCATGAGGCAATTCTTCCTGTCCCTGATAGTGTTAGGCATTGGCATGCATCTCCTAGAACAGCGATTAATTTTTTACTTCATGCTACGAATTTAGATTTCAATAAAATAGGTCGGCGAAG
>JBMYRX010000009.1:0-40463 GCA_049602715.1 Paracoccaceae bacterium
TGCAAAATGATACATGTAATGGCTGGAAATACACCAAAAAATAAACTAAGTGATTTTACTTTTATTGAAAATCTCCGTTACGCATGTAGAGAAGCAAAAAAACTTAATAAAGTTATATTAATAGAAGTTTTAAACCCAGATGATGCACCAGGATATTATTTGGATAACTTTGACAAAGCGCTTGAGGTTATTGTTCATGTAGGCCTCGACAATTTAAAAATTATGTTTGATTGCTATCATATTTTGAAGTTGGGTTTGTGTATTAGATCTTTATTTATAGAACACTTTGATATTATAGGTCATATACAAATAGCCTCCCTACCTAATAGGGATGAACCAACCTTTAATGAAGATAGTTATATCGAGATAATTAGATTTTTTCAAAATAACGGTTGGGTTGGTTATGTGGGAGCTGAGTACAAACCAAAAATTAAAACTGACGATGGTATTGGGTGGGTGAAACTGTATAGAAATAGTTTAAAAAATATGGTTGAAGATAAGCTTGTATAATTGTGAAAATATGAAAGGTTTTTTATAAATGAATGGTAACGAAGTAGTAGCTTTAGTAACGGGTGGGGCATCAGGTTTAGGGGAAGCCAGTGTTAGATCTATCGTATCAAATGGTGGGAAAGTTTTAATCTTAGATCTAAACATTCTAAGTGGTGAGGCTTTGGTAAAAGAATTTCCTCAATCAGTTAAGTTTATCAAAACTGATGTAACGGACACTGAATCGGTCCAATCTGCTATTGATCTTTGTTTTGAGGAGTTCGGCTCGCTCAATACGGTCGTTAATTGTGCCGGAATTGCCGTGGTTGAGAAAACAATTGGCAAAGATGGTGCTCATTCATTAGCAGAGTTTGAAAAAGCAATTAATATCAATATCACTGGGTCATTTAATGTGTCTCGCTTAGCTGCGCTTGCTATGGAAAAAAATAAACTGTTTTCTGGAGGAGAACGAGGAATTATAATTAACACAGCGTCTGTTGCAGCATATGATGGTCAAAAGGGGCAAGTTGCTTACGCTGCTTCAAAAGGAGGAGTGGCTGCGATGACCCTACCCATGGCTAGAGATTTAGCACAAGTTGGAATTAGAGTTATGGCTATAGCTCCAGGCTTATTTATGACACCGATGTTAGCTGGCCTTCCGCCAAAAACATTAGAAGTATTATCAACGCAACCGCTTTTTCCAAACAGGTTGGGGAAACCTCAGGAGTATGGTGATTTAGTGACTTTTATTATTAAAGCGGGATACTTGAATGCTGAAGTGATCAGATTAGATGGTGGTATCCGACTTCCATGAAGGCATTAATAGTTGGAGCTGGAATTAGTGGATTATCTGCTGCGTTAGCTTTAGCTAAAAAGGGTTGGGCTGTCGATGTTCTTGAAAAGTCGCAGGAAATTAGGGAAGTTGGGGCTGGCATTCAAATTAGCCCTAATGGATTGAGAGTTTTAGATGAGTTAGATGTAACTAAAAATATTGAGAGTTCATTATTTGAACCGGAGAATTTGGAACTTCGATCAGGAAAATCAGGAAGAAAGATATTCTCAATACCGTTAAAAAAAATATCTCAAAAACGTTGGGATGTCCGATATATACAAATTCATAGGAACGATCTGATTAAGGGTTTTTTAAGATCCATAGAGGGTCACAGTAATATAAATATTTTAACTAATCGAAAAGTACTATCGTATAAAGATAATGCAGAATCTATAGCTCTAAAGCTAAATTCTGAGGAAACTTTAATTGGAGACTTAGTAGTGGGCGCTGATGGCTTAAATTCTACTATTCGATTACAGATGTTTAATAGAACGTGCTCAAGTTATACAGGCTATATGGCTTGGAGATGTTTAACTCCAGCAGATAAAATAAATAAAGAATACTCTCAAAATAATTCGTGTATATGGGTGGGGGCCAATAAACACGCAGTAACAACTACGATTAATAGTGGTAAAACTATAAATTTTGTTGGTGTAGTAAAGAAAGAATTTAAGGCAAAGGAATCTTGGACTACGCTCGGTGCTAAAGATAAGTTACTTCAAGACTTTGATGATTGGGACCCACAGATAAAAGACATTATTGAGAATTCGGATGCTATTTTTCAAGGAGGATTATTTGAGCGGGAACCGTTGAAAAGCTGGACTAAAGGTAGGGTTGTTTTATTGGGAGACGCCGCTCATCCGATGTTACCTTCCATGGCGCAAGGTGCCTCTCAATCACTAGAGGATTCTGTAAGTCTAGCAAGATTCTTAAGTCCCGAGAAAGATTTAAGATTATCTCTAGCCGGTTTTTTTAAGTTTAGAATTAAAAGAGTTTCAAGAATTCAAAAGCGTTCGAAAAAAAATCTAGAATTCTTTCATTTGTCTAATGTTGTACGACGCTTTTTCTTTTTTTGTATTCTCAATTCCATTTCAAGGATTCATCCTACAGCTATCCATAGAGGACAAGATTGGATTTACGGTTATAAATTAAAAATCTACGATAAATAATCATTTATTATTTTCTATGGAGGCAAAAGAGATGCTCGAAGGAATTAAAGTTATTGAACTGGAAGGTCTTGGACCCGCTCCATTTGCCTGTATGACTTTGGCAGACTTAGGTGCTGATGTTATTACCGTACAAAACCCGTTTAAAGAAAATATAGAAGAGTCAAATGTTAACCTTCTTAATCGGGGGAAGAGATCAATTACTTTAAACCTCAAAGATCATAGTGATAAGAAAAAACTAATCAAACTCATGAAAACTGCTGATGTCTTGGTTGAAGGTTTCAGGCCTGGAGTCATGGAAAGGTTAGGATTCAGTAATGAAGAAGTATTAGCAATAAATGATCGACTAGTTTATGGTAGAATGACGGGGTGGGGGCAAAATGGTCCTAATTCATCGGAGGCTGGACATGACCTAAATTATATTTCTAGGTCCGGAGCACTCTGGTTTGCATCGAACGAGGGAGATGTCCCGTTTACACCTCCTACACTTGTTGGTGATATTGGAGGAGGGGCCTTATATCTTGTAATAGGTGTTTTAGCAGGCATTCTAAAAGTTAAAAATAGCGGAAAAGGTACCGTCATTGATGCTGCAATTGTTGATGGTTCGGCTCATATGATGAATCTATTAATGTCTTTAATTCCAAATAGTGGGTCGAGCGTATCGCGAAAAAATAGTGTTTTGGATGGACCTCATTGGAGTAGATGTTATCGTTGCCTCGATAATCAGTTTATCTCGATACAGTGCTTGGAGGTTAAATTTTATAATATATTTTTAGAGAAATTAAACCTAACAAAAGATGAAGAATTTATGCAACAAAACAACAAAGAGCTATGGCCTATTTTGACTAACAGATTAACAGATCTATTTTTAAGTCAAAAACAGGAATTTTGGATTAAATTGTTTAAAGGATCAGATGCTTGCGTAGCCCCAGTTCTGTCACCAGTAGACGCAATGGCGGATGAGCATATGAGTTTTAGAAATGTTTGGGAAGTTACAGGGAATATTTGTCAAGCTAAACCTGCACCTAGGTTCTCAAACTGGAAAAATGAAAACTATCATAAAATACCATTTAGAGGTCAGCACACGGATGAGATTTTAAAAGAGTCAAAAAAGTTGGGTTAAATTAAGTCTCAAAGTAAATTTTGATTAAGAGAAGCCATAAATGTAAGAAAGTTTGAATTAAATTAATGAAGTAGGCTTCATACATAAAAGATAACAGATTGGTTGACAGATAAATAGAGTTAATAATAATCCTCTCTGGGGGGTGTAAGGCGAATCCGGCCTGGCGGGTTAAACAGGAAGCTACAGGTCGGTGTCTTGAATGTGTAAAAGTTTGGCAGGCGCGTTTAGAGCTGACTTCTAAAGATAATTTAACCTAGTATATTGTTTAAATGGTTTTATAGTAGAAAGGTATTAATATCATTTTTATAAAAAAGTTGTTTTAACGTTTTTTTAATTTCAATAATTTTAAAAAATTTACCTGCGCGATTGCGTCGTATTGTAAGTTCGAAATAATTACAAGATAGTTGAAACCTTAGGTGTGCGTGCTGCGGGTTTATAGTTTTTTTAGGAGTAAATTTGAATGATTAGAGAATATATTTATAATTGTTGGACTGCGGTAATGGACTCTGACAAAAGCCCACTTCGTCATATACCAAACCCTCAAGTTCGACATATGATCTTACAAATTTTAGCTTGGATGTGGTGTATAATTTTCAGTTTATATCTTGGTAGTTACATAATATTTGGATTAAGTGCCGCTGCACATGCGTTGATATTGGCTGGAATTGCTATAACAGTTTCTACATTTGAAACTGCTAGAAGAAAAAAATAATTAAATTATCCTTTTGTAGAATCATGCAATAAAGGCCTTTGAAGGTGAATTCAAAGGCCTTTATTAGTAGGAATTATATTTGTGCGAATTAACTTCTACCTTGACCCTTAGAAGTGGCATTAACTAAGCATGCCATATTGCCATAAGGGTGTTTATTTTCATACATTAATTGATGAGCATGTCCGATCTCATCGAAAGAGTATGTTTCTGATAAACATGGATCAACTTTTCCTGAAATGACTAATTCATTTACTGCCTCTGATTGCTCATCGTTGGCGAGATGAGAGCCTTGAAGACGCTTTTGCATCATCCAGTGGTAGCGCAAATCTAACGTGATATTATAACCTGTGGTCCCTGCACAAATGACAACCATGCCGCCAGTATCACAGATTATACCTGACGTTGGTAACGTCGCTTCTCCAGGGTGTTCAAAAACGATTTTTGGATTTTTACGTTCACCTAAAATATCCCAAATAGCTTTACCAAAAGCTCTTACACCCCCCATCCACTCTTTATAATCTGGTGATGATGTATCTGGCATAGGACCCCAGTGAGAAAAATCATTTCTATTAATTACTCCAACAGCCCCCTTTTCGAGACAAAACTGACGCTTATCTTCGTCAGATATTACGGCAATGGGTTTTCCTCCGAGCGCTGATACAATTTGAAGTGCCATAGCCCCTAAGCCACCAGCCGCTCCCCAAACTAGAACAGCATCACCTTTTTCAACTATGTTTGGAGACCATCCCATGAGTTGTCTATATGCTGTGGAAGCACAAAGCATATAACACCCTGCTTCTTCCCAGGAGAGATGTGCTGGTTTCTTTTTAATTTGATGAGATTGAGCTTTGGCAAATTGACAATAGGAACCGTAATTTGTCTGGTAACCCCATATTCTAACAGTAGACGCTAACATTGGATCTTTTCCTGATAACACCCAGGGATCCTCTGGTTCCCACCATCCCGAATGGACAACAACCTCGTCGCCAACTTTACAATTGGTAACTTCAGAGCCTACAGCCCACACAATGCCGGATGCATCTGACCCTCCGGCATGAAAGTCTTCTGGTTCCCCTTTTTTTTGTCGATCCTTTATCACATCCACTGGATAACCTAAACCAGCCCACACATTATTATAGTTTATACCAGTTGCCATAACATAGATTAATACATCTTTGGCACCGATAGAGGGTGTGTCGATTTTCTCTCTTTTCCAAGATTTTGTGGGTTCACCGAACCTATCTTGCCTAACAGTGAATGCATGCATTTTAGGGGGTACTTCTCCAAGAGGTGGCATATCGCCAAGATCGTAAATTTCTTTTCCAGACAATGAACAAATTCCTTTATAACTAAATCTATTTACAGTGATTCTTAATTGTCAGACATTTAAATGTATTCTTAAAAAATATCAATAAAAGTGAGGATTAAAAAATAAAATAGTTTATCTCATTGAGTCATTTTTTAAGGTGTATTTTAAATTGTGACCTTATCCTATTATCCAAGAGATCATCAAATTCCGCTTCTGATTTCTCGTTTAGAATTTTTTCTTTTAAAGTGGTTGCATTCTTTAGAAGCTCAGGCTGGTTATTTTCAAACCATTCTTTTGGTGAAGTGCGGTCCGAGAGTGTAGGATACACGTAATCGGTTTCCATTAGACTTAGTGTTTGGTCTGATCCTAAATAATGACCTGGCCCACCCAAACAAGTTTGCTTCATAACATCTAGGTTGACGGTTTCTTCAGTTACTTCGATTCCACGAACACAACGGTTTGCTTGACCCAACAGATCATCACCTAAAATAAGGCTCTCATGGCAAAATCCAAGCAGCGATGCGTGCATTCCTGCAGCTTCATAAACCATGTTTAACCCAGATAATCCAGCCATTACATTTGAGCACATTTGTTCCCATCCTGCTTGCATGTCCGGTAATTTAGAGTCAGCGATTCCAGCTGCGGCTCCTCCAGGTAAATTGTAAAACTGATGCATTTGAGAGCAGCCAGAAGTAAGTAAAGCTTGTTCTCCAGAACCTCCTGACATTGCTCCTGTTCTTAAATCAGAAACAAACGGCCAAGTACCAAAAATTGTTGGATGCCCCGGTTTTATAGAGTTTACATACACCACTCCCGCCAAACATTCCGCAACTGCTTGTACTATGGCTCCAGCGATAGATGCTGGAGCGGTTGCACCGGCTTGACCAGCGGAAAGCAAAAGGACAGGCATACCAGAATCAATGCAATTTTCCATAACTTGGCAAGACTCTGTAGCGAATTTCATTGGTGGAACTACAAAGCAGTTAGAATTTGAAACAAAGGGACGTGCTCTCCATTTCTTCTCACCACCGGCTATAAGATGGAGGAGATCAACTCCACCCTTTACAAATTTGGGATCTGTAAAAGACGTGCCAACATGTTTACTAGTTCCTCTGCAACAAGCATATATCGTATTTAAATCCATCTCAAAGTTATCGAGGATGTCACGGCACACCATTGGACGTTGTAAAAAATGAATATTATTCATTTTGTTGACAATTTTAGCAGCATCAAACAAATCCTGAACGGTACTTTCCTTATAATTTTTTCCATCTATGTCGACCAAATGAACTGCTGCGCCAGCTGTTCCAAAGTGGACATTTGTTCCAGTCAAATCTAGATCATATTCAGGATTTCTTGCTGATAAGGTTAAATCTCTCGAGGCAAGTGCCAGCATGTCCTCTACTAAAGCCTTTGGAAATCTTAACCTACCATCGTGTCCAAGTATTGCTCCCGCATTTGTCATATAAGAAATACCACTCTGAGGGGCATCTGCCAAACCTATTTGTTCCAAAGCATCGAGCGCAGCTTTATGTATTCTGTTTACTCCCGACACACTCAAGGGTTTATACTGACCACCGACCATACCTGGTCTAATAGGTTTTTTTTCCTCTGATAAAGGAGCTGAACGCATCGCGTGACGCGCTTTTCTGCCGCCTGATCTTCGATTTGGAGTTGCATTACGATTTGACATAAAACAACGTTAATAAAATTATTAGTTGTATCTATCAAATTTTAACAATTTTAATGTCGTTTTCGTTTCATCTTAGTGATTTTTTTTATTTTTCTTTCTTTTTGAAAAATCTATTATTTTATTTAACGCGTATGAGAAAATTTCATCTTTTACGGTCATAGCGATTCGTATATGACCTGATGCCGACTCTCCGAAACTTTCACCTGGCATAACTGCTATGAATTGTTCTTCTAGTAATGCTTTAGAAAAAGAAACTCCATTAAGGCCGGTATCCCTAACGTCAAGCATCAGATACATTGCCCCACTTGGTGGAACTAATTTTAAAATATTTTGAGTTGATAAAATTTTAGTTGCAATTTTTTGCCTTCTTCTAAAAGGCTCAGAAATCTCCAGTTCAATTTTTTTTCCTAAACGCAGTGCATATAACGCGGCATCCTGAATAAAGCCTGGCACTCCATAAGTAGTATGAGTAGCCAGATTAATCATATGTTCAATAAGCTCTTCGGGAGCTATTGCCCATCCAATTCTACTACCTGTCATCGCATGACTCTTCGACATTGAACCGATCACTATTGTCCTTTCTTCCATGCCATCAAGAGATCTAGGTGATATATGCTTAGAGTTCCATACTTGAGTATTGTAGACCTCATCCGATATCAGCCAGAGGTCGTTCCTTTTACATGCCGCCGCAATCCCTTCTAAGGTTTGCCTAGTGTAAATAACGCCAGTTGGGTTATTGGGAGAATTTATTAATAATGATTTTGCGTTTGAGCCAACAGCGTCAATCGCGGACTCAGAAAGTTGGAAGTCATCTTCGGCCCTAGCTTTAACTGTTTTGGGCACTGCATTGACGCCTTTTATAGTTCCAGGGTAAGTCGCATAATACGGATCACAATAAAGAGCTATATCGTCGTGATCACAGACTGCCATATGCGCGGCAAATAATGCTGCTTGACCGCCAGGAGTGACTATTACATTTTTATAACTAGTTTTAACTTTTGTTTGATTGGTTACTCTTTCTGCTATCTCTTTTCGTAAAGTGTCATTCCCTTTTACTGGAGCATACCCGGTGTTCCCGTCAAGAGCAGAACGATTCATCGCATTCAATATACGGTGGTCGGTTTTAATATCATGTTCACCAATCGATAATTCAATAACGTCTACCCCAGAATTAATTAATTCTTTAGATTTTTCAAAAACCTCCCAAGCTCCACCACTTAAATCGGATAGTTCGTTAATTCTATTTGATGGGTTCATTGCACTCAACTTAAAATTATACGGTTAAAACCTAGAAATCTATCAATCAGTAAAACAGCAAGGATTCAATATCGTTTTTAATATTTATTATAATTACGATTCGTTATAAGTATAAACATTTATAAAAGTAGTTTAATTCTGATGAAATTGATGTAAGAAGTCTTTTTAATTGTATTTAAGTGGGCTTACAGCTTTTTCGGGCGTTAATAAAATATGTCAAAAATAATCTTATATAACTCAAAAACTCGAAAAAAAGAGCCTTTTTACCCCTTAGACGAAAAAAATGTTAGAATGTATGTCTGTGGCCCTACAGTCTATGAGCGGGCGCATTTAGGTAATGCGCGACCGGTAGTGATTTTTGATATATTGTATCGGCTTTTAATAGATATTTATGGCTTCCAACATGTGGACTATGTTCGAAATTTTACGGATATCGATGATAAAATAAATGATCGAGCGAAATCACTACAGGTTGATATAAAAAAAATAACGGAAGAAACTATAGAATGGTTTTTGGAAGATATGGGAGAGTTAAACTCTTTATTGCCTAATTCGATGCCTAGAGCAACCGAGTATATCGATGAAATGATAGATATGATCAATAACCTAATAAAAGAAGGTCATGCTTACAGTAAGGAAGGCCACGTGTATTTTAGCGTTCGATCTTATCCAAATTATGGATCACTTTCTGGTAGGTCACTTGATGATATGATCGCTGGTTCTAGGGTAGAAATTTCTACTCTCAAGAAAGATCCTTTAGATTTCATTCTATGGAAACCTTCTACAAATGATTTACCTGGTTGGGCCTCTCCTTGGGGTAGGGGTCGACCGGGTTGGCATATTGAATGCTCGGCAATGTCTAAGAAGTTACTTGGTGCTAGTTTTGATATTCATTGCGGTGGTAGTGACTTGAGATTTCCACATCATGAAAATGAAATTGCTCAATCTCAGTGCGCTAACCCAAATGATCATTTTGCAAACTTTTGGCTTCATAATGAAATGCTGCAGGTGGGTGGAAAAAAAATGTCTAAAAGTTTAGGTAACTTTTACACCGTAAAAGACCTCTTAGATGAAAATATTCCTGGAGAAGTTATTAGATTTATTTTGCTAAATACGCATTATAGAAAGCCCTTAGATTGGACAAAGACTAGAGTTGATGAGGCAAAGAAAATACTAAATAGATGGCGAAATCAAACTAATGATATAATCCCTGGAGCAGTCGATCCGAGTATAATTGAAGCACTTTCTGATGATTTGAATTCTGTGGCGGCTATCTCAAGGTTGCATAAACTGTCAAGAGATGGTGATTTTTCAAAGTTATTGGCGTCGGCTCAGTTTATTGGACTACTGATGGTCGTTGATGAGAATAAATTTAGTCCTACAGATAACGAAGACATAATTAAAAGTATATCGAATATATTACTTCAATCTCGGAGGAAAGCATTTCTCAACAATAGTTTTACAGAATTTGATACACTTAAACAGGCTGTTCTTGAGGCGGGTTTAGAAGTTCAAGTCTCTCGAGATTCTTTGAAAGTAGTCTCTACCGAGAATTTTGACGTGGCGGCATTAAAGGGAATAGTAGATGAGTAAAGAAAAGATATATATATACGATACAACTCTAAGAGATGGACAGCAAACACATGGTATTCAGTTTTCAATGGATGACAAATTGAATATATCACGATTAATAGATGAAATTGGGGTAGATTATATTGAAGGCGGGTGGCCAGGAGCCAATCCGACCGATAGTGAGTTTTTTTCTATTACTCCTAAGACAAGTGCTACGTTGACAGCTTTTGGAATGACAAAAAGAGACGGTTTTTCTGCCGAGAATGATGATGTTCTATCTGCGGTGATTAATGCGAACACATCGAGTATTTGTTTGGTAGGTAAAACTCATGATTTTCATGTTGAAAAAGCTTTAGGAATAAGTTTAGAAAATAATTTAGTTAACATTAAAAAATCAATAGAACATTTAATTTCAAATGGTAGGGAAGCTATCTTTGATGCTGAGCATTTTTTTGATGGGTTCGAAGCAAATCCAAGTTATGCTCTTGAATGTCTGAGAGCAGCATATTCTGCTGGAGCAAGATGGTTAGTTTTGTGTGATACTAATGGTGGTACATTGCCATCAAAGGTTTATAAAACTACTAAAGCCATAATAGAAAGTGGTATTCCGGGTTCACATGTTGGAATTCATTGTCATAATGATACGGAGAATGCTGTTTCTAATTCATTGGCAGCAATTGATGCAGGGGCGCGACACATTCAGGGTACCATAAATGGTTTAGGTGAAAGATGTGGTAACGCTAATTTGATTTCAATAATTCCAACGTTATTACTTAAAGAACCTTATAGAAGTGAATATTATTTAACTTCAAATAAAGTTAATCTTTCTAGCCTAACTAAAATTAGCCGTCTTTTTGATGATATATTAAATCGAGTTTCTAATAAACATTCGGCTTACGTTGGTGGCTCGGCTTTTGCTCACAAAGCGGGTTTGCATGCAAGTGCCATTCTAAAGGATCCCTCTACATATGAACATATTAATCCAAATCTTGTAGGGAATGAACGTATTATACCAATGTCTAATCAAGCAGGACAGTCTAATTTAAAGAAACGTTTAGCAGAAGCCGGTCTAAAAGATTTTGATAAAGAAACACTCACTTCAATATTAAAAAAAGTAAAAGAGAAGGAAGATTGTGGCTATTCATATGATACTGCTCAAGCTTCATTTGAGCTCTTAGCGCTTAATGAAGTAGGTAAAATGCCTTCGTTCTTCGAAGTTAATAGATACAGAGTGACTGTAGAAAGACGAAAAAATAAGAATGGGGATTATGTCTCTGTCTCTGAGGCTGTAGTGGTAGTAAAAATAGGTAAAGAAAAAAAGTTATCTGTTTCCGAGTCTATGGACGAAACAGGATCTGATAGAGGGCCAATAAATGCACTATCAAGGGCTTTAGCGAAAGATCTTGGGCCTTATCAAGAATTAATATCTGATATGCGTTTAGTTGATTTTAAGGTTCGTATTACTAGTGGAGGGACCGAAGCTGTGACACGAGTAATTATAGATTGTGAGGATCAATCTGGTCGGAGATGGTCTACTGTTGGGGTGTCTCCAAATATTGTTGATGCGTCTTTTGAAGCATTACTAGATGCGATTAATTGGAAGTTAATTAAAGAGAAAGGCTAGTTTTGGATATAAAGAACTTTAGAGATAATTTAAAAGTTTTAGAGCCGGAACGATATGCAGCTTCTTTGATTGGATCCACCGATGAACAAAAAAAATTGCAATATCTTTATGCTTTTAATTACGAGATTTCCAAAGCGGCGTGGGTGTCAACCGAACCTTTAATTTGTCAAATTAGATTAAAGTGGTGGAAAGATAGCTTAACGGATTGCTCAGTTATAAAGTCGCATCAGTTGATAAATGAAATAGTAAACATGTTTGAAGTTTCTTCAATTCCGATCGAATTAATGAGTGAAATGATAGATGCTAGATACTGGGATACAAATTCGTCTACATTTCGGTCAAAGGCAGATCAAGATAATTATATAAATAGAACATATGGAAACCTTTTCTGGATAGGAGCACAATTGTTGGGCGCTGATGAAAAGTTAGAAGACTCCGTCAGAAAATATGCATACGGTGCAGGCGTTTCCTCATTTCTACTGGCTGCTCCAATGCTTCTATCTAAAAATAGAAAACCTTTCTTAGAGAGTAGTGATGAATATAAAAAAAATATGGCAAAAAGAGCATTAATAAAATATAAATTAGGAAAAAAAGTGTTGAATTCTCAAAAATATTTGTATCCAATATTATTTTCGGCATGGCAAACCGAGAAATTATTAAATAAAGCGATAATGTCACCTGGAACGATAAGTGTTGATCAGTTAAAACTTGGTGAACTTAGTCGTAAATGGAGTTTTATGTGGAAAATCTTTATTAGAAGTTTGTAGTTAGTTATTAAATCAAGTTGCAGGTACTTTTTTCTTATTAATAATTAACCAAATAAGAGCTAGTGCCGCGAGTAATAACATTGGAATCATAGCTGTACTGACTGTTGACCAACCTTGCTGGGGAGACCCTCCTGAACAGTTCATTAGCCCACCGGAAGTTAATGATGCAACTGTAACAGATCCGAATATAACTAGATCGTTGGTCCCCTGAACAACGCCACGCTCACTTTTGTTATGGGTTGATGAAATAAGAGTGGTTGCACCAATGAAACCAAAATTCCAACCTATTCCTAACAAAGCGAGTGCTACAAAAAAGTTTAGGAGATCAACACCCAGAAAAGCTGTTATTCCAGAAAAAGAAAGGATAATTAAACCTGTTGCGATAATTTTTTCAGCACCAAACCGAGCAATCAAGTGACCTGTAAAAAAAGAAGGAATAAACATTGCTAAAACGTGAGTGGAAACTACGTTATTTGCTTGCGTAGTTGTAAAACCGCATCCCACTACAGCCAAAGGAGTGGAGGTCATTACAAGATTCATTAATGAATAGGATACTAATCCACATATCATAATTGCAACTATTTTTGGGGTTTTTAATATTTCAATACGAGTTCGAACCTTTTCTTTTATTTCCTCAGTGTGAGACGCGACTACTTTTGGAAGATCTAGAGCAAGAAAGATAAAGCCACCAAAAATATTTAAAATAATAATTGCTAAATATGATCCTAAAAATTGTATTGCGGTTGAATTTTGAAGCAGGTTATTTAGTTGAGGACCAAAAATTGCTGATAAAAGTCCACCAGCCATTACGTAGGAGATCGCTTTTGGTCTACTATCATCAGTTGCGCTATCTGCCACAGTGAATCGATAAAAACCCTGCGCAGACATATAAATTCCTGAAATTAGGCTTCCAACTAGTAATAATGCGAATGAACTGTTTAATAACCCTAAAGCTGCGATGGAAGCTCCCAATGCCCCCCCTGCGGCTCCCACCATAAGGCCTATTCGTCTTCCTCGCTTTTGCATGAGAGCACTTAACCATGGAGCTGTTATCATGGAGCCAAACACTATCAATGAAATAGGTAAGGTCGCCAGACAGGGATTCGTCGAGAGCATATTGCCGGCGAGTCCTCCTACGACAAACATCATAGGCATTTGACAACCCAAGGTCGCTTGCGCAATGATAAGTACTATTACGTTTCTGCGGGTTCTCGGATCATTTTTAAAAAAATTATCTGCTGAGGACATGGTTGCCGTCGACCTTTTATAAAATCTAATTTACTCGTAGTAATCAATAATATGAGCGAATGAACCACTTACACGCCCGTTTACTAATCCCAAATCTGGAAGACTATTGTCTGAAGCATCGGAACTTGTAAATAGCTTTTTACCATTAGCTCGTAATGTTCTCGCATAGTGAAACTCGTGCCCCCTGAAGGTACCTTCTATGGGTCCAGAAAGAGCCTTTAACTTTCGATAGCCTAGCGTTAATTTGGGCAATTCAATACTTGTTACCAAGTCTAATAAGTCCAGCATTCTATGTGACTTACCATTACTATCAATCAAAGACTTTCCTAATGCCATATATCCACCGCACTCTCCATATATATTAGTATCTTTGGCAGCTTCTCTGACCGATCCTAAAAACTGCCTATTTTCTGCTAACTTTTCAGCATATAGCTCTGGATATCCTCCAGGCAGAAAGATAAAATCACTTGCTGGCACAGGTTCATCAGAAAGTGGTGAAAAGTATTTAATTTTAGAACCCTGTGCGATCCAATCATGTACTAAATGAGGGTAAACAAAAGAAAAAGCTTTATCTTTTGCTATAGAAATTATTTTGCCAGGTGATTTAAATAAAGGCTTTAACCGGTTGTTTTTAAACGAATTATTGCTTTTTATTTTATCTAAATTCACAGTATTTTCAATTTTATCTGCGAGTTTATCTAACCAGACATGTAAGTCTTTTTTTTCTGTAGCTTGTATTAAGCCTAAATGACGAGAGGGAAGATGAAAATGCTTGCTGCGCTTGAGATGGCCGATTACAGGTGGAAAGGATTTACCTGATAATGACTCATTAATCATCTTTAAATGCTTCTCGCTTCCAATTTTATTAAGTATGATCCCTAAAAATTTAACTTCTGGATCATATGAAACGAATCCTTTTACGATGGCTGCAACAGATTGAGCCATTTTTGAGCAATCTATTATTAAGATAACTTGCAGACCTAATATTTTAGCTAATGAAGCTGCGGAACCTGATCTACCGGATGAGTCACCATCAAAAAGGCCCATGGCGCCCTCCACGACAAACGTGCCTTTACCACTTGATAGATTTTTAATTCGACTCTCACTCATCGCCCAAGTGTCCAAGTTTAAGGATTGGTTTCCTGAAGCGACCTCATGGAATCTTGGATCTATGTAATCTGGCCCTGATTTCGCAGCTCGTACGTTACCAATTCTTGAAAGAGCTCTCAGTAATCCCAAGGTTACAACCGTTTTACCTGACCCTGAATGTGGCGAAGCAATTAATATCCCATTGCTCATTAGTTATGCACTCTCTGAAGGAAACTTTATATTTAGGGGATTTTTATTACGCGGTTTTTCTCCACTAATCTGTGATTGCCAGTCTAATACTTGTCTCATAAGAACTGATTTTCCGATACAAATGATAGCTGGGGGCTTTATATTAGAAACTGCAACGTCTCGAACACAACTCTCCAATGTTGTTTCGAGTACAAATTGGTTTGGAAGGGTAGCCTTGGTCACGATTGCTACCGGTTCCGTTGGGTCTCTTCCGCAATTGATCAGTGACGAGCAGATAGTTTTGATATGTCGGATTCCCATATATATAATAATTACCTGCGAACCATTTGAGATTGCTTCCCAGTCAATCGTTGAGGGTGTTTCTCCATTTTGATCATGGCCTGTAACGAAGGTTACGGATTGATTTACGTCTCGATGGGTAACTGGTATTCCAGCGTAAGCCAATCCACCAATTCCAGCAGAAATTCCCGGTATAATTCTAATAGGTATTTGACTTTGAACTAGGGTTTGAGCTTCTTCGCCACCACGGCCAAAAACAAATGGATCCCCACCTTTTAGTCTAATAACTTTCTTGTTGTTTCGCGCCAACTCTATAAGCCGGAGCGAAATATCTCTTTGTTTGATCGAAGGCTTTCCGCCTCGTTTTCCGGCATAAATAAGTTCGGCCTGTGGAGACCACTCTAGTATTTTCTGATCTACCAATGCATCGTAAACAACAACGTCTGCTTGTTTTAACCCGTTAAGGGCGTGCAGTGTTAATAGGCCAGGATCACCAGGGCCAGCGCCACAAAGCCAAACCCACCCAGGTAATAATTCTGGCCAAAAATCTTTATTAGTAAATTCTATTATACTCATAATCTTAAGTTGCCTATGCTCTCACAAAGAACAGAAAATACGCGACTAAATTTAGTTCCTTGGCGCCGCATGCTGTAATGTTTATACTAACAAATATGGTAAAAGATAAAGCTATAAAATTAAGACGGGGATGGACCACAGGTGCTTGTGCTACAGCGGCTGTTAAAGCGGCATTAATAGCTTTATGGAGTAAAGAATTCCCTAAATCTATAGAAATTTTTTTACCAAATGGTGAATCACCTAGCTTTCCTCTATTAAATCCTAAAAGTGGTTATGATTGGACAGAAGTCGGTATTGAAAAAGATGCAGGGGACGATCCAGACGTAACACATGGATGTACGGTTGTAGCAAGAGTTTCAGAGTCAGAATCTGGTATTTTATTTAAGGCAGGAAGCGGAGTGGGGACCGTTACTATGGCAGGTTTACCTATTGGGGTTGGTGAACCAGCAATAAATCCAAAGCCTAGAGAAATGATGGCTGAGGTTGTTTACGAGTTATCAAAGATTTATAATAAAAAACCTAATATAAAGATTGTATTATCTATTCCAAATGGAGAAATAATAGCTAAAAAGACCTGGAATCCAAGATTAGGTATTATTAATGGATTATCGATATTGGGGACAACTGGTATAGTTCGACCATTCTCTTGTGCGGCTTGGATCGCCTCGATACATCGGGGTATTGACGTCGCGAGAGAAGCCAAGGCTAGTCATGTTGCCGGTTGTACGGGTTCAACCAGTGAGAGAGCTGTTCAGAAACTTTACGAACTACCTGATTATGCCATGTTAGATATGGGTGATTTTGTGGGTGGCATGATTAAGTACTTAAATACTCATCCTTTACCATACGTTACTATTGGAGGGGGAATAGGTAAAATGACAAAATTTGCTTTTGGTGCCGTTGATCTTCACTCAAAACGCTCACAGGTTAACTTTAATTTATTATCAGATGTTTGTAAGAAAGCTAACTTGCCTGACGTATCCTCTGCCAAAACAGCTCTTGATGCGTTAGAAATTGCTGGAAACGGTCTAGCGGAATTGATTGCCAAAATGGCTCTTATTCGTTTGAAAGAGCTCATAAAACATCCAACTACGAAGTGCGGGATAGTAATAGTAAATCGTAACGGTAAAGTCTTGGCTGAAGAAAAAAAATGAGAATTCTTCTTCTAGCAGGAACTCAAGAGGCAAGGCTGTTAGCCTCAAATCTTGTTAAAAAAAACTTTGAAGTAATAGCTTCCCTAAATGGCAATACCCGAAATCCTAACAAACTCCCTTGCGAAACACGAGTAGGAGGGTTTGGTGGCGAGACCGGTTTCCGGCTATGGTTAAAACAAACAAAGCCAAACCTTGTAATTGATGCCACTCATCCGTTTGCAGTTTCTATAAGCACTCGAACAAAGGCTATTTGCAGTGAAGAAAATATTCCTTCAATACTTTTTTTACGTGATGAATGGAAACCAAAAGTAAATGAGCATTGGTTTATAGTTAACAGTTATAATGAAATCATTGAAAATATCAGGCCTTACTCAAGAGTTTTTCTAGCTACTGGAGCTCATTCGTTAGAAAAATTTTATAAGCTTAAAGAATGTCACGTATTTTGTAGAAAAATTGATAAGAGTGAAGATAAGTTCCCCTTCGAAGCTGGCTCATTCATCATTGGAAGGCCGCCTTTCACTATTGAAGATGAATTGAGATTGTTTAAAAAATTAAATATAGACTTTTTAGTTGTAAAAAATTCTGGTGGAAACGCTTCGGAATCTAAGTTAAAGGCAGCGAGTATATTGGGTATTCAGGTGATAATGCTAAATCGCCCAGATTATTCAAATTTTAATAAAGTATCCTCAATTAACGGATGTTTAGATTGGATCAGTAACTTTGACAGACATTAACAACAGTAAGCTTTTTATAAAAAATCTAAAGAAATTGGCTAGGTTAGATCCAAAGCTAGGAAATATAATCAAGAACTTAGACAATATAAAGCAGAGAACTCGAGAAGGGGGGTTTCCATCTTTATTGAGAGCGATAGTCGGTCAACAACTGAGTGTAAAAGCGGCTGCTGCAATATGGCTGAAGCTGGAAAATGCAAACCTAACGAATGAAGAAAATATTGATTTAGCTAGTGACTTAGAGTTGAGAGCCTGTGGTTTATCAAAGCAGAAAATTAAATATACAAAAGCTTTAGCGTCTCAAAAGATTGATTATAGTAAACTCGAATCCCTAACAGAAGGCGAAGTTATAGGAATTCTTACAGCTGTTCCTGGGATTGGGCGTTGGACTGCAGAAATTTATTTGATGTTTTGTTTAAACAAACCAGATGTTTTTCCTAGTGGTGATTTAGCACTTCAAGAAGCGACCAAGATTTTATATTTGCTGCCATTCAGACCCAAGGAAAAAGAAATGCGAGAATTAACCCAAAAGTGGAAGCCTTTCCGCAGTTTAGCTGCTTTAATATTATGGGAATTCTACGCTATTAATAAAAATAGAGAAGGTGTTTGAATGCATGGATTATTAGATAGTAAAAGGGTTGGATCCAAGTCTGGTCTGGACTCGTCGTTAATAATATTCCTCCATGGGTATGGAGCAAACGGGGATGATCTTATGGGACTAGCTGATCCGATGTCAGTATATCTTCCCGATACGGTTTTTATATCACCTAATGCCCCAGAGGTATGTTCAGGAAATCCCGGTGGATATCAATGGTTTCCAATACCTTGGATCGATGGTTCCAGCGAAGAAGAATCTGAAGTTAGCGCTAATAGAGCAATCAAAGACCTTAACTACTTTATCGATGAGGTAATGGCTAATGAAGGCCTCAGTGAGGCAGAAACAGTTTTGCTTGGATTTTCGCAGGGAACAATGATTGGGCTTCATCTTGCCATAAGTCGAGATGAATCGTTTGCTTCATTTATCGGATTCTCTGGACGCTTGTTGAGACCTGACCTAGTTCAAGAGAGAAAAAAGAACTCATTACCGATCTTACTCCTTCATGGAGATCAGGACGAAGTAGTGCCTTTTAGTTCACTTTCAGAAGCAAGCAATGTTTTAAAAGATAATGGCTTTAACGTTGATGAATTTGTTATGGAGGGTACAGGACATGGTATATCGCCCGAAGGTCTAGAAGAATGCCTTAAGTTTATAAACAATCAGCTAATTTTCTAATTAATTTAAACTATGTTATATTTGGGGGGTTGAACCGAACGACCCACTATATATAGTTAAATGATAATAGTTTATTTTAAAAGGCAAAGACAGTGGATATTAGCTCAAGTACTCTGGATCATGAATTAAGTTCCACGCGTAATTTTAAACCAGCTCTCGTTTTAAATGCAGATTATCGACCACTTTCTTATTTCCCGTTATCTTTGTGGTCTTGGCAAGATACAATCAAAGCCACAGTTTTAAAGAGAGTAGCTATATTGGCTGAGTATGATGAGCTGGTACGCTCACCATCAATAGAGCTACGAATTCCATCTGTTGTGGTATTAAAAGAATATGTGAAACCTCAAAAAAATATAGTTTTCACAAGATTTAATCTTTTTCTGAGAGATGGCTTTTCTTGTCAGTATTGCGGGCATGGTGGCGAATTGACTTTTGATCATGTAATCCCAAGGTCTCGAGGCGGGATTACGAGTTGGGAAAATGTTGTATCAGCTTGCTCAAGTTGTAATTTAAAAAAGGGGGCTAAGACTTTAGATCAAGTAGGCTTCAAGCTAGATAGAATTCCACGAAAGCCCGGTTCAGAAGAATTGAAGAATCTAGGCCGTAAGTTTCCTCCAAATTTCTTACATAAGAGTTGGTTGGATTTTCTATATTGGGACGCAGAACTAGAAGAATAGTAATTTTGATATCTTATTCATAGATGTATCTTACAATATTTTTATGAATTCTTTCTCCTACGCCGTCGACTCCCAGAGGATTCGGGTGATTTGTTCTGATTGAAGTTATTTTCTGGTAATTTAACGATTGAGTTCAGTATTGGAAATGGCTCAACAGCATTTGGTATATTTGATGCATTCACAAAATGCTCTTGGAATCTGGGTTCTATGGCTGTCTCAATTTTATGAATATCTAAAACAGTTTTCTCGATTGATTGCCGGGTGTCTCTGTCTAACAAGGCAATTCTTGCGCCAGTACCCGCAGCATTACCAGCACTTGAAACTTTATTTAGGACGCAGTCAGGGATCATTCCTAAGATCATGGCATGTTTCGGACTAATATGTGCGCCAAAAGCTCCTGCCAAAACAATCTTATCAACGGTGTCTGTATCGAACTTATCCATTAATAATTTTGCCCCAGAGTATAGGGCGGCTTTAGCCATTTGTATTTCTCTTATATCGCGATTAGTTACGGTTATTTTTGTGCCACCATCCTTAGTACCGTCCCATACTAAATATGAATTGGTTCGCCCATCAGCAAAGCACCTGCTTGTTCCAGTTTGTTCTTCCGAACCGATTAACCCGGAAGCATCTAAAATTCCAGCTAGACGCATTTCCGCAACTAATTCGATAATACCAGATCCACATATACCGGTTACCCCAATAGTTTTAATTACTTCACCGAAGTTCTTATCATCCGACCAACCGTCAAAGCCGATTATTTGAAATCGAGGATTTTTTGTTATTGGATCAATCGTTACATGTTCTATTGCGCCTGGAGCCGCTCGTTGACCACTTGAGATTTGAGCACCTTCAAAAGCTGGACCCGTTGGCGAAGAACAGGCCAATACTTTTTCCTTATTGCCAAGTAAAATTTCAGCATTTGTTCCAACATCAACAACTAAAGTTAAATCATTTGAGTTCCCAGGTTGCTCACTTAATGCGACTGCCGCCGCGTCTGCTCCAACGTGGCCTGCTATGCATGGAAGCATATAAATTCTTGCCTCTGAACTTAGATTTAGATCAATTTCTCTTGCTTTAAATGCTTGAGCGCTTGAAGAGGCCAATGCAAATGGAGCTTGTCCTAACTCAAAAGGGTCTATTCCAAGTAATAAATGATGCATAACTGGGTTACATACAAGAACTGCTTCTAAAACTAAATCACGGTCAATATTCCCATTCTCACATATTTTTAAAAATAAATCATTTAGTCCTAGCCTTACAGAAGAAGTCATTTCATCTGCTCCATCAGCATTCATCATTGAGTAACTGACTCTACTCATTAAGTCTTCTCCGAAACGGATTTGAGGATTCATTAGTCCAGCTGAGCTAATTACTTCTCCTGTTTTTAATTCACAAAGATGTGCGGCGATAGTTGTTGAACCGACATCAACGGCAAGTCCATATATACTTCCCTCATAAAAGCCAGGCCATATTTTTGATATGTGTGGAGGGACCGATTGATCTCCTAAGTGGACTGCGCAAGTTATCGTCCAGTTCCCTTTTCTAAGAGTTTTTTGTAGGTCTTTTAATAATGAAAGGTCCATATAAAGTTCAGGTAGTTGCCACTCTTTTCTAAGAGCTATTCTTAATCTTTCTAAATCACCTGTCGGATCATGCATGTCAGGCTCTTGAACTTCGACATAAAATAGTTTTGTCGATGGATTCATCCTTATATCAAGAACCTCTGCTCTTTTTCGTATAACTTGCTTGTGGACCTGACTTTCGGCTGGAACATCAATAATCACATCACTATAAATTTTGGCTTGGCAGCCAAGTCGACGGCCTTGAGCTAACCCCCGTTTTTCATTATATCTCTCCTCAACAGGGTTCCAGGAGCTCAAGGCGGTTTCTTCTACTTTTACACCATGTTTTGAATATTCTCCGTAAGAGGGTGTAACTTGACACTTAGAACAAATACCTCTTCCACCACAGACAGAGTCTAAATCAACACCTAATTTTCGTGCACAATCTAGAACACGAGTGCCAACAGGAAAATTTCCTCTCTTACCAGATGGTGTAAAAATTATTAAAGGATTTTTAGTATTACTCATTTTTTTATAAAACCCCTTTGCGATTTAATTAATCTCGACTGCGCCTTCTACTGCTAGTTCTACGTCGACTTGAAGTTTCTTCTCCAAGGCTCCCCTTAGGTTTGTTATTTGCGATCCAAGAACTCCCGTGTGGATCATTATTTGTTAAAAAGTTAGCTGCTCTAATCGCTTCCATCTCAGACCCAGATCTGGGTTTGGTAGAACCTAAACCAGTTAACTTCGCAAACTTTTCAAGATCTATCTCTGGAGGAATAGTTACGCCCAATGCCTCAAGTTCTGAAATTCTTTCAGTGATTCTGGCTGGTTTGACAGGAATTGTTATAGGATTCATTATTGCACTTGTCATGCCAGCTCCCATTGCCATAGGTAGAAACGCATTATTAATTCCGTGCCTATTCGGTAGTCCAAAACTTATATTTGACGCACCGCAGGTTGTATTAACGCCTAATTCTTCTCTAAGTCGTCTAACTAATGTAAATACTTGAATACCGGCTGTTCCCATTGCACCTATAGGCATTACTAATGGGTCAACAACAATATCATGAGCTGCAATTCCGTAATCAGAAGCTCTTTGAACAATCTTTTTAGCTACTTCAAATCTTACATCAGGATCTTCACTTATACCTGTATCATCATTAGAAATCGCAACAACAGGTACATTGTACTTTTTGACTAGTGGTAAAATTGACTCCAGTCGATCTTCTTCTCCAGTTACCGAGTTTAATAATGGACGTCCTTGAGCCAGTTCGAGGCCTCTCTCAAGCGCGCCTGGTACTGAGCTATCTATACATAGAGGAACATCTACTAAAGCCTGAACTAATTCTACAACTTTACCCATTAAGGGGGGCTCTGTTTCGTTAGGGTTTGGGTTTGAATTATATACTACCCCAGCATTAATATCTAAAACGTTTGCTCCAGCTGCAACTTGTGCAATAGCATCGCTTTCTACTGTTGAAAAATCACCTGCTTCTAATT
Source organism: Paracoccaceae bacterium (assembly GCA_049602715.1). Lineage (GTDB taxonomy): Bacteria > Pseudomonadota > Alphaproteobacteria > Rhodobacterales > Rhodobacteraceae. The sequence continues at coordinate 22,847 of JBMYRX010000009.1, forward strand.
CGGCAGCAAGTTTTTTCCGTCCAGTTGGGTTGATCCGTTCTCCGATCACGCAAAACGGTTGATCAAAACCAATTATAACTGTTTTAGTTTTTGATTCTACTACTGTACGTGTCATATAATTTTTTCCTAATCTTTACTGGCTGCGGGTATTCCAGATTTGCCGCCATTATTTGACACCCAGAGTGCATTCGTTTTAATTCCACCTAACGGAAAAAAATGTACTTGTTCGATATTAAAACTAGATTGGTGCAGTCTTTCTATTTCTAACTGATTTAAAAATTCTGTTGGCTCATAAGGTAAGAGAAGCTTTGTGATATCACGTGCTCGTTTTTTTAATACACCTAGCGACGCGCCAACACCACATTCAATGGCAAATTTTAATAGAGTTTGGAGTTTTGCCGGTCCGGCAACCCCAATATGTACAGGAAGTGTAATACCCATATCTGTTAAATCGTTTGTCCATTTTAATATAGGTTTTGCATCAAAGGAAAATTGGGTTGTCAGACAGACAGTTGCGCTTGTTTGATCGCTATAATTTTGTTTCCACTCAAGGGCTTGATTTACATTATTAAAAGTTCCATCGGGATCAATATCTTTATTTCCTTCTGGATGGCCCGCGAAGTGAATACGTTTAAAACCTGCTTTATCAAATAAACCTGTCTCTATTAACTGAATAGAAGAATCAAAATCACCTATAGCATTCGGTATACCACCGGCTAATACTAAAGCTTGATCTACATTAGCCTCATCCCTATATCGGTTTATCCAGTCTGATAACATTTTTTTGTTCTTTATTATTCTTGCTGGGAAATGGGGCATAACTTCAAAATTTGCATCAGTTAATCTGACAGCAGTTTTTATCATATCCTCTATTGGTGTTCCTTCAATATGAGCAATATACACCCGAGTTCCTTTTGGAAGCAGATTCGAAAAGCTTTCAATTTTCTCTGCAGTCCGAGGCATAACTTCAATAGAATAGCTTTTTAATAAGTTTTCTAAATTTGGTGTAGATACAGTCTCGGAATCTTTTTTAAAGTTAAATAACGACATTTTTTTAACTTAGACCTTTCTATGTTTTTTTCCCGTCATTACTTATTAAATTAACAAGAATTTGGTTGGTGTATTCCTCTTCCAGTTTTGCTGCTTCTACTTTTACGACCTCTTGAGGGTTGCCCTCGACACTGCCAATAGTTTCTTTTCGCCACTCGGATAGATACGCATCTGAGTCTTTTGCGTTTATTTTCATTGCACATCTATCAATGGCTTTTTCGAACCGTTCATCAAGTTGTTTTTTAGCGGCTTTCCTGCCTGAACCAACAATTATTTGTGCCGGTATATCTCTCCAATAAACGATTGTAATAGGGGTCATTTTGTCCTCTTAGATTAGGAATATGCAATATTTATTTAGTCAATCTATTTATTCATGGGAAATATAAATAGGTCAAATTAGACAATTTTATTAAAACTTACGACTTATATCCAATATCTCTGTAGATAGTTTAGTTTAATCTGATAGATGCTTGCAAGGTACAAGATGTGTGAATAAGGTTAAGTTATTGAATAATTGTAGGATTATCTATGACAACTAAAAATAATCTGAAAGTACTGCAGTTTCCCAATCGAACGAGCGGGCAAAAGAAGGAGGTAAAGGTTCCTGAGTCAGCTGAACTTTACGCCGCTTTAGACCTCGGTACAAATTCTTGTAGGATGTTAATAGCTCAGCCTAACGGAAGTCAGTTTCATGTTGTGGATAGTTTTTCTAAATCTGTTCAGTTGGGAGTCGGATTAGAGCGGTCAGGTAGATTATCGAAAGTTGCGATGGCCAGAACTATTGGAGCATTAATGATATGTCAAAAAAAATTACGGCATCATTGTGTTAATCGGATGCGATTGATTGCGACTGAAGCCTGTAGACGAGCAAGTAACGCTAGAGATTTTATCGAATTAATCGAAAGAGAAACTGGATTAAGTTTAGAAATTATTGCTCCTGAGGAAGAGGCGCGTTTAGCAGTCATTTCTTGTGCACCACTAGTAAGTATCAGTACTGAACAGCTATTAGTTGTAGATATAGGTGGAGGATCGACTGAGCTAATATGGATTGATTTGTCCAGGGTTCCAAAGCTAGATAGGCGAAAATCGATAATGAGATTGCATTCTGGGTTTAAAGTACTTGATTCTGGTTTAGAGCAAGCGGAGGTAGTCGATTGGATTTCTGTGCCTTTGGGGGTAGCTACACTGAAAGAACAATTCACCGATGTTACTGATGATGCTGCAAAATTTGCAATGATGAGCTGGTTCTTCGAAGAAAGTTTAGCAGAATTTGCCCCCTATAGAGAAGGTAGGTTAGTTGAAAAAGGTTTTCAAATTGTGGGTACTTCCGGAACTATTACAACAGTTGCAGCGTCCCATCTAGGGCTTGAGCGGTATGATCGTAGTAAGATCGATGGCCTACGCATGACGTCAACTCAAGTAGATAGCGTTATTCAAGGCTACTTAGCTTTAGGCCCTCACGGTAGGCGCTTAGATAAAAGAATAGGCAAGGAGAGGCACGTTCTTATAATGTCTGGTGCTGCGATACTACAGGCATTAATGAGAGTTTGGCCTACCGATAGAATGAGCGTGGCAGATCGGGGGCTTAGAGAAGGTTTGTTGTATGCGCAAATGACTCGTGATGGGGTGCTTGAGGAAGGCGCTTGAGCGGTTTAAAAAACTATTTTGAGATGTTTGTTTTTTGTTTAACTTCTTGTTATAAAATTAGGGGAATAAGATATTATTTTAACTTTTTTATGATTAGAAAGGTTTGCTTTTGATGGCAAATCCAGATTCCAAACGTGGTTCGCGAGACTTGCGAGTTAAAGTAAAGACAGCGCGAGGTCGCAAACTTTCTTCAACACGTTGGTTAGAGAGACAACTAAACGATCCTTATGTCAAACAGGCAAAATTAGATGGTATGAGGGGACGCGCCGCTTATAAGTTATCTGAAATTGATGATAAATACAAATTCCTTTCTCCAGGCGTTCGAGTTGTTGATTTAGGTTGTGCACCGGGAGGATGGTCTCAAGTTGCATCGAAAAGAGTTAATTCTTCGGGAGTAAGAAGGAACAAAAGTGTTGGTTCTGTTCTTGCAATTGATAAAAATGAAATCGAACCCCTTCCAGGAGTAACATTTCATGTTTTAGATTTTTTAGATGAAAACGCTGATAAAAAAGTTAAGACCTGGTTGAACGGCAACGCAAATGTAGTTTTAAGTGACATGGCGGCTTCCTCTTCAGGGCACAAGAAAACAGATCATTTAAAAATTATAGCCTTATGTGAAGCCGCAGCTTACTTTGCGTTTGACGTATTAGAGGTCGGCGGTGTTTTTGTAGCCAAGGTGCTCGCTGGTGGGGCCGAAGGAAATTTGCAGAAAGTTTTAAAGGAAAAGTTTTTAAAAGTAGTAAATTTCAAGCCAAAAGCAAGTAGAGCTGATAGTTCTGAAAAATTCGTTGTTTGTCAGGGATTTAGAGGAATTAATTAAAGCAATTCTTTGTTTAATTTTGTTAACGCTTTGTTTACTAAATTTATGAATTTTTCTTTCTCCTTTTTTCCATGCGTTTGTTGATCTTTTGAAAGAGTTTCAATACCTCCCCTGAGATCCGCTTTTATTGCCCGGTCCGAAATAGATGTCCCGATATTTTGTTTCGAAAACTGTCTTCCATAAGGTGATATTACTGCTGAAGTTCTAAGATTAAGGCATCTCTCAGCCAATAAAATATCAGATGTAATAACAATTGAAGATATGTCAGTGTTTTCAGTTATCCAATCATCCGCCGCGTCAAAGTCATTACAGACAAGCTTAAATTTTAAAAAAGGCGATTCGGGTATTCTAAAATAGGTATTTGCTACAAATATAGCCTCGATTTTAAATTTATAACAAATATTGAAAATCTGTTCTTTAACAGGGCATGCATCAGCGTCAACAAGTAGTCTGGGCATAATAGAATCCTGATATTTATTAATCTAAGTAAAATAAGGTTCTGGTTCTTATAATATTTTGAAATTAAATAATATATTAAAATAGTGCTTTCCTCGACACTAATTTCGTGAAATAGGAAACTGTCAAACGTAACTCAAATTTGGAGATGTTTGATGGAGATTCGTGAAGCTTTAACTTTTGATGACGTACTATTGGTTCCGGCTGCATCGTCAGTTTTACCTAGTAATGCAGATACGCGGACAAAAATTACGCAAAGTGTAGATTTAAATATCCCTCTGATGAGTTCCGCGATGGATACCGTAACAGAGGAAAAAATGGCGATTGCGATGGCGCAATCAGGAGGACTAGGGGTAATTCACCGTAACTTAGATATTGAGTCGCAAGCTACTCAAGTCAGACGAGTTAAGCGTTTTGAAAGTGGTACCGTATATAACCCATACACTTTGAGTCCTAATCAAACATTAAAAGACGCAAAAGACCTTCAAAAAAAGTATAACATCTCTGGATTTCCAGTAATTGACTCAAAAAGAAAGGTCTTGGGAATCGTAACAAACAGGGATATGCGTTTTGCAATTGATTTGGATACCCCTGTAAGTAAAATGATGAGTAATAAAAACTTAGCAATTTTAAATGAACCAGCTGATTTGACTAAAGCTAAAAGAATGATGCAGGAACGAAGAATTGAGAAGCTTTTAATTGTAAATAATTTTGGAATTCTTACGGGCTTATTGACTTTACGCGATTTAGAACAAGCTGTTTTAAATCCAACGGCATGTAAAGATGAGATCGGGCGGCTGCGGTGCGCGGCAGCTACCACTGTTGGCGATTCAGGGTTTGAACGCTCGGAGGCTTTGATTGACGCAGGTGTTGACGTGCTGGTGATAGACACGGCGCATGGGCATTCTTTGGAAGTTTCGAATGCTGTAACCAAAATAAAGCAGAATTATCCAAAGACTCAGGTAATTGCCGGTAATGTCGCTACGTCGCATGCAACGCGAGACCTAATAGCTTCGGGAGCTGATGGTATAAAGGTTGGTATTGGTCCAGGATCAATTTGTACTACAAGAATAGTCGCTGGTGTGGGCGTGCCACAGTTAACGGCTATCATTGATTGTGTTGCTGAGGCAAAAAAAGAAAAGATTCCAATTATTGCTGATGGCGGTATCAAGTACTCGGGTGATTTTGCAAAGGCAATTGGAGCTGGAGCTTCCTGCGTTATGGTTGGATCGCTAATAGCAGGCACCGATGAGTGCCCTGGTGAAATAGTTTTATATCAGGGGCGTAGTTTTAAAAGCTATAGGGGAATGGGTTCGATTCCAGCCATGGCAAGAGGATCTGCTGATAGATATTTTCAAAAAGACGCAGAGATGGAAAAACTAGTTCCAGAGGGAGTCGAAGGCCAAGTATTGTATAAGGGCTCTGCCAGTTCAGTCATTCATCAACTTGTGGGTGGTCTTTGTGCCTCTATGGGGTACTTGGGGGTGTCTAATATATCAGAAATGAATACTAGGGCGAAATTTGTACGTATTACTGGTGCAGGGTTGCGGGAAAGCCACGTCCATGATGTGCAAATAACAAGAGAGAGTCCAAATTATCGAGTGCTTTAAGTGAAAAATAGTTCGCGAATTGCTGCTTCAATCAGTATCATTGATAGTTTTCTTTCCGGTGAGCCGATAGAAAAAGTTCTTTCCAATTGGGCTCGCAAGTCCAGGTACGCGGGATCCTCGGATAGGGCAGCTATCAGAGATATTATCTTTTGTTGTTTAAGGTCTTTAAATTCGTTTTCAAAAATTGGAAATTCGCTTACCGGACGAGGTGTGGTTATAGGGTACTTATTAGCCCAAAATGAAGATCCTATGAAATACTTTACGGGTACAACTTATGCTCCCACTAAATTGAGTAGTGTTGAAATTGAAAATATTTTAGAGGTAGATGTGAAATCAGTGACTGAATCTGTTTTGGATTTTCCAGAGTGGTTGTGTTCTGAGTTAGCTGAGTCTTTGGACTTCGAGTTTATACATATAAATAAATTTTTACGAAATAGAGCGCCTATGTTCCTAAGGGTAAATGGTAGGAGGTCTTCTATTGAAAAAGTTAAATCCCTTTTACTAGACGAGAATATTGAAACTGAGAGAGTACAAGGTTCTTCAAAGGCATTAATTGTTTGCTCAAATAATCGAAAAGTGAAAATGTCTAAATCATTTAAAAAAGGCTTGTTCGAGTTTCAGGATCTAAACTCTCAAATCGCCTGTGAGATGCTGCAATTGAAAAGCGGATCGAAAGTTTTAGATTTTTGTGCAGGTGGTGGTGGAAAGTCGCTAGCCATGAAAGACAAAGTTGACGTAGATATAACTGCTTACGACATTAATAAAAGTAGAATGAAAGATATACCTGCTCGCTCTGAAAGAGCCGATGCAAAAATAAGAGTGTTATCAACTCTTGATGAAATAACCGGATTAAAGTTTGACGCTGTAATATGTGATGTTCCTTGCTCAGGTTCTGGTTCATGGCGCCGAAACCCAGATGGAAAATGGTCTCTAACAAAAGAGAAATATGAGTTATTAAAAGAAGAGCAACGTTCCATCTTAAAATCAGCAAGCCAATTTGTGAGAGAAGGTGGCCTTCTTGTGTATATGACTTGTTCAATTTTAAAGCCAGAAAACGAAGAACAAGTAAAAAAGTTTTTATTTGAAAATAAAACTTGGGAAAACATTTTAATTAAGAATCTACCTATATCCAATAATGGAGATGGTTTTTTTCTTTCGATAAATAAAAAATGTAAGGTTTAATAAAAAAATCGTGGAATCAATTATTTACTTGATTTATTATAGTTTGAACGGTATAGAACAAAACAAGAACAATATGGGCATTGCCGTTTTATCTACGGTGTGAAATAAGGAGTTAAATAATGGCTACAGCAGAGATAATATCTATGAAAAAAAATTCAGATGATGAGAAAACTAAAGCACTGGAATCAGCCTTGTCTCAGATTGAGAGACAGTTTGGGAAAGGCTCAATTATGAAATTGGGTGGTGAAAACACCTTTCCTGAGATCGAGGCTACTTCAACCGGTTCACTCGGATTAGACATTGCACTCGGAATAGGTGGTCTTCCGAAGGGTAGAATTATAGAGATTTATGGACCTGAAAGTTCAGGGAAAACTACTTTAACTCTTCATGCTGTTGCTGAAGAGCAAAAAAAGGGTGGGGTTTGTGCGTTCGTTGATGCAGAACATGCTTTGGACCCAAGCTATGCAAAGAAATTAGGTGTGGATTTAGAGGAACTTCTTATTAGTCAACCTGATAACGGAGAGCAGGCTCTTGAAATTACGGATACGTTAGTACGGTCTGGCGCAGTTAGTGTTGTAGTTGTTGACTCTGTTGCGGCATTAACCCCTAAATCTGAATTAGAAGGTGATATGGGCGATAGTCAGATGGGGCTACACGCGAGACTAATGAGTCAAGCGATGAGGAAATTGACTGGTTCAATTTCTAAAAGCAATTGTATGGTAATATTTATTAATCAAATTAGGATGAAAATTGGTGTAATGTTTGGGTCTCCCGAAACAACTACTGGTGGTAATGCATTAAAGTTTTACTCTTCTGTCAGGTTGGATATTAGACGAATAGGCGCAATTAAAGATAGAGACGAAATTGTTGGTAATTCAACTCGAGTTAAGGTTGTTAAAAATAAAGTTGCTCCGCCGTTTAAACAAGTTGAATTTGATATTATGTATGGTGAAGGAATTTCTAAGGTTGGAGAAATTGTTGACCTTGGGGTAAAAGCCGGAGTTGTTGAGAAGTCTGGTGCTTGGTATAGCTATGGTGACGAAAGAATTGGCCAGGGCAGGGAGAATGCAAAACTATTTTTAAAAGAAAATCTTTCTATATCTAATGAAATAGAAGAGAAAATAAAAATGGCTAATGGCTTAGACTTAGATTTACTTGAGGAAACACCTGTTACAGCACATGGCGGTACTGATGCTTCTGATGATAGTGTATTAGAGAGTTAATTGTTTCATTTTTTAAAATACTCTTTTTTGTTTAGGTAGTTTAATTGGTCAAAAGAGAATTAAGTATTCATTGGTTTAGGCAGGATTTAAGAATCTCTGATAATCCTGCGCTAACGAGTGCGGCGCAACTTGGAGAAGTGTTGCCAGTATATATTTTTGATACTGTTAATCTTGGCGAATTTCCTATGGGTGCGGTTCAAAAAATCTGGTTACATTATTCACTTAAGGCCCTAAATAAAGCCTTGGGTGGTAAGCTGTTAGTTTACTCCGGCGATCCCTTAAAAATTTTATCAGAGCTGATAACTGAATATGAAATTGATAAAGTGTTTTGGAACCGTTGCTATGAGCCTTGGCAAATTGCTAGGGATAAGAAAATTAAGGCTGAACTTAATAAAAAAGATAAAGAAGTACTTTCATTTAATGGCTCACTTTTATGGGAACCTTGGGAAATTTTAAAAAAGGATGGATCTCCTTATAAGGTTTTTACACCATTTTTTAGACGCGGTTGTCTGTCCGCCAAAGAACCTCGGTTACCTATTAGCACACCAGTTAATCTTTCGTTTAACGATTCCATTATAACAGGCCTCAAAATTGACGAACTTAATTTGGTGCCTGACGAACCATGGGTTAAAAAAATTATACAGAAATGGCAAATTGGGGAAGATTTCGCCCAAGAAAAAGTAACCGAGTTTGTCAAAAATGGACTTAAAGACTATAAAGATGGTAGAAACTTCCCAAGTAAAACGAATGTTTCCCGTCTTTCACCACATCTTCATTGGGGTGAGGTGTCACCGAATCAAGTATGGTATAAGGCTATAGAATCAGATCCTCAGCTATCAAGAAATACTGACCATTTCCTATCTGAATTAGGGTGGCGTGAATTTTCGAATTCTCTATTATATTTTTTCCCAAACATGCCTAAAAAAAATTTACAACCTCGCTTTGATAACTTTGATTGGATTGAAGACTCTAAGTTGCTAAAAGCCTGGCAGTTTGGGGCAACAGGTTTTCCTATTGTTGATGCGGGTATGAGAGAGTTATGGGATACTGGGTACATGCATAATCGTGTCAGGATGATTGTGGGGTCCTTTTTAGTAAAGAATTTACGCATACATTGGCATAATGGCGCGGCTTGGTTCTGGGACTGCCTAGTTGACGCAGATTTAGCTAATAATAGTGCTGGATGGCAATGGATTGCAGGTTGTGGTGCAGATGCGGCTCCTTATTTTAGAGTATTTAATCCCATATTACAGGGCGAAAAGTTCGACAAAGAGGGTCATTATACAAAAACATACGTGCCAGAATTAACAAACCTTCCAAATAAATATTTGCATGCCCCTTGGATGGCTCCAGAGCTGATTTTAGAACAAGCTGATATAAAACTTGGTAAAACATATCCTAAGCCGATAATTGACCTGAAACTGTCCAGAGATCGTGCACTTGCTGCATTCGCTAATTTAAAAAATTAAATAATAAATGGAACAGCATTTTATAAAATTTATTTTGGTTTATAAAACCACAAGATATATTTTTTTATCTTTATAATATTTGTCTTATAGACAGTATGATGTACCCTAGGTAAAGAAAGGTAACTTTGAGAGTGTGTGAGTATTTCAATGACAAGTACAACTGAAATAAGAGCTTCGTTTCTAGATTATTTCAAACGTAATGGACATAGTATTCAACCATCTAGTTCATTAGTTCCAAAAAATGATCCAACATTAATGTTTGCTAACTCTGGGATGGTGCAATTTAAGAATCTTTTTACAGGTCTTGAGAAAAGAGATTATAGTAGAGCAGCGACCGCACAGAAGTGTGTGAGAGCAGGTGGAAAACATAATGATCTAGATAATGTCGGATATACGGCGCGGCATCATACATTTTTTGAGATGCTTGGAAACTTTAGCTTTGGTGATTATTTCAAAAGTGAAGCTATTCCTTTTGCATGGGAGTTAATAACAAAAGAATTCGGCATATCTAAGGATAGACTTGTAGTAACTGTCTATCACGATGATGAGGAAGCGGTTTCATTGTGGAAAAAAGTATCTGGTTTAACAGATAGTTCAATAATCAGGATATCTACTGATGATAACTTCTGGATGATGGGAACAACTGGACCTTGTGGACCTTGTTCAGAGATATTTTATGATCATGGAGAAAAATATTGGGGTGGGTTACCCGGAACACCTGAAGAGGATGGTGATCGGTTTGTTGAGATCTGGAACTTAGTTTTTATGCAGTATGAGCAGCTTGCTGATGGGAGCAGAGTAGATTTACCAAATCAGTCAATTGATACTGGGTTAGGAATTGAACGCGTAGCGGCATTATTACAAGGATCAAATGATAATTATGCTACTGATTTAATGCGTAATTTGATTGAGAGTTCTGCCAATTTAACTAGCACGTCTCCAGATGATTCTTCAAAGATCCATCATAGAGTTATTGCTGATCATTTAAGGTCTACTTCATTCTTAATAGCAGACGGTGTTTTGCCATCAAAAGATGGTCGCGGTTATGTTCTTAGACGCATAATGCGTCGCGCAATGCGTCATGCGAATATGGTTGGGGCTAAAGATCCTTTAATGCATAGACTAGTTCCTACTCTTATAAAAGAAATGGGAGTAGCTTACCCTGAGTTGTTGGCGAATCAAGAGCTCATTGAAGAAACATTACAAAATGAGGAAAGCCGCTTCAGGGAGACTCTTGATCGGGGGCTAAAATTACTTGATGATGAGCTTAACGATTTATCCGAGCAAAGTAGATTTTCAGGTGAAACCGCGTTTAAGTTATACGATACCTTTGGGTTCCCTTTAGATTTAACGCAGGATGTATTGCGAGAGAAAGGCATTTTGGTTGATTTAGAAGGCTTTGAAAAATCAATGGCAGCACAAAAAGAGAAAGCCCGTGCCAGCTGGAAAGGGTCTGGAGAATCTACGGAATCCTCCGTTTGGTTTGATATTTATGACGACTTTGGAAGTACAGAGTTTTTAGGCTACGATGGTGGTTTTGCAGAAGCTAAAATCTTAGCAATAGTTTCAGATGGAGTATCGGTTAATAATGCAAAAAAAGGAAAAAGTGTTCAACTAGTTTTCAATCAAACACCTTTTTATGCCGAAAGCGGTGGTCAGGTTGGTGACTCTGGTACCTGCTTTGTACATGGTGCTGAAACACATATCTATAATGTTACTCAAGTCTCTAATTTATTTATTCATCATATTAAAAATTTAAAATTTGATATTGATATTGGAAACTCAGTTCAACTTGAAATAGATTTGAATAGAAGACGATTAATACAAGCAAACCACTCCGCGACCCATTTACTTAATGAAGCTCTTAGGGAGTGCTTAGGGGAAACAGTTTCTCAACGAGGCTCTCTAAACGCCGAAGACAAGCTTCGTTTTGATTTTAATTATAGTAAGGCCTTAAGCGATGATCAAATTAGAAGCGTGGAAGTAAAGGTAAATTCTTTTATTAGGCAAAATACAGCTGTAACAACACGTCTTATGACACCGGACGAAGCTAGAGAACTAGGAGCGCAGGCTCTATTTGGAGAGAAGTATGGCGACGAAGTCCGAGTGGTCTCAATGGGCACTGCTGAAACAGGGAAGGGGTTCGATGGCAAAACATATTCAATTGAACTTTGTGGCGGGACCCATGTGGAACGAACTGGGGATATTGGGTTATTCTTAGTTATAGGAGAAACAGCTTCTAGCGCAGGTGTTCGTAGGTTAGAAGCTCTTACAGGAGAGAGAGCTCTTTGTTATGTTAGAGAGCGTTCTGACGTTTTAAGTAATGCTGAATTACTAATAAAGTCAAAACCGGAAGATTTTAATTTGAAATTTGAAATGATATTAGATGAACGTAAGGCTTTAAATAATAAGCTTGATGAATTAAGCCGAAGTTCTGCTATAAGTCAAAGTGATAATAACAAAAAAATAATAGATATCAAAGGTTTAAAGTTCATATCTAATGTATTTTCTGGTATTGACGGTAAAGACTTTCCATCTATCATAGATAATTACAAAATAGAAAATGATAAGAGTATTATTTTAATAATTGGTAGCAATAATGAAAAAGTATCGGTTGCAGTTGGTGTGGCTGATAGTTTGATCCACAAATTTTCGGCTGTCGACTTAATTAAAGTTGCAGTGACGGCTTTAGGTGGTAAAGGAGGTGGAGGCAGGCCGGCCTTGGCACAAGGCGGGGCGAAGGATATGACCAATAGTGATAAAGCAATAGAATTAGTAAAAAATATGATAGGAAAATAAAAAATGTCAGCTTACTGGATCGGAAATGTAAAAGTTACAAACGAAGAAGCATATGGAAGATATGCTGCGATAGCAACAGTTGCAATAAAAGAGCATGGTGGTATCTTTTTGGCACGAGGTGGGAAGTATGAGCAGCTAGAAGGCCGAGACAGATCACGAAATGTTTTAGCGAAATTCCCTAGCCTGGAAGCTGCACATGACTGTTATTACAGTGAGAAGTATCAAGAGGCCGTGAGTCATGCTAAAGGCGCCTCAGAACGTGATCTAGTAATTGTCGAAGGAGTCGACTAAATTACCATTTTAGTATTTTGTTCGTCGAACAAGGGACCTGTTAAAATTCTGGCAGGTCTAAGTTGACCCATAATTTCAATCAGTGGTTTAACAGTTGAGTTTACTTTTTCTATTGGTAAAAAGCCAAAAGCAATAGATTTCTCTGTATGGTGAGAATAACCACCTGAAGTACAAAACCCTACTACTTTATTATCTAGATATATTGGCTCGTAAGCTGTGACATCCGCGTCTAGAGCGTCTACTTCAAAGGCACACAGTTTCCTTTTTGGACCATTTTTTTTCTCTCTGAGAACTGCATTTTTACCAATGAAATCAACGTCTTTTCTAAAATTAATAAATTTATCCAAACCAGTTTCAGCAGGGGTGTAATCTGGTGAGTACTCAAACAACCAAGAACCAAATAATTTATCCAATCTTAAGCTCATCATTGCACGCATTCCGAAAGGCTTGAGGTTATATTCCTTTCCAGAATGCGATAACTGTCTCCAAAGATTGAATTGCTCCTCAGGTTTGCAATATATCTCAAAACCTAAGTCTCCCGTGTAACTAACTCTTTGTACAAGGCACAGAATATCTCCAATAACGAGGTTCTTCGAATCTCGAAAATTTAATAGATTAACATCAAATTCAGTTACTTTTTGAAGAAGTTTTCTAGAGTTTGGACCAGCAATCTGAAACCCAGTCAATTTATCAGAAATATTTTCAATTTCTATACCGTCAACCTTATTTTGAATAAACCATCGATGATGAAACTCTTGTGAACCATAGCTTGCAGTCAATTGGAACTCCTCATTACTAATACAAGTTACTGTAAAATCTCCAATTATGCGCCCTTTCTGCGATAGCATCGGATTGAGAGTTAGGCGACCTTCTTTTGGGATTGTGCCTGCCATTATTTTATTGAGCCAAGCTCTTGATTTATTTCCAGTTATTTTGAATTTTCCAAAGTTCTGGAGTTCGTTTATTCCAACAGAGTCACGCACTGCCTTAACTTCTCTTTTGGTTGGTAGAAAGGCGTTTGACCTCCTGAAGCTTGGAATTTCAAGTTTTTCCTCATCGTGTGCCCTAAAGTAATTGACTACCTCAAGGCCATTTTGCTGCCCCCAAACAGCTCCTAAAGACGAAAAAGTATCATACATAGCAGTAGTTAAACAGGGTCTCGCTGCAGGTAGTTCTTCATTGGGATAAGATACACTGAACCTCCGTTGATAATTTTCTACTACTTTCTTCTCTGTATAATCCGAGTTAATCCATTTGCCGTATCTCGAACAGTCCATTGCAAAGGTATCTCTTTCAGTTTCCCCCTCAATCATCCATTGCGCCAGCATTAGACCGACACCGCCCCCTTGTGAAAAACCAGCCATGACAGCACATGCAGACCAATAATTTCTTAATCCCGGTATGGGGCCTACTAATGGATTGCCGTCTGGAGCAAACGTAAAAGGACCGTGTATTATAGTTTTTATTCCAGCCTCATTTAATACTGGAAAACGTTTATAAGAAAATTCAACGCTTTCAGAAATCTTCTCTAAATTATTGGGTAGTAACTCATGACCAAAGTTCCAGGGTGTGCCATCTAATGCCCAAGGTTGGCACGGTTGTTCATAATAACCTATACACAAACCCTTGCCCTCCTGTCGTAAGTAACTTTCTCCAGCTGGATCCATTACGTGAGGATGTTCTTCGTCTTGTTCGTAGATTTGGGGGATATCTTCAGTAATTAGATATTGATGCTCCATTGGGAGTAACGGCAGATAAATATTGGCCATTTTTGCGACTTCTCTTGCCCAAAGGCCTCCGGCGTTGACAACGTGTTCTGTGTGTATAGTGCCGTTATCTGTAACGACATCCCAGGTTCCATCAGAACGCTGATTAGTCTCTTTTACCATACAGTTTGTTTCTATTTGTGCCCCTCCAATTTTTGCTGCTTTTGCGTATGCATGAGTAGTCCCGGAAGGGTCTAAGTGACCATCCAAAGGATCATAAAGGGCTCCAACGATTCCGTCAGTATTAGTTATTGATGAAAGCTTTTTTATTTCGTCAATACCAATAATCTCTGTATCTAATCCCATATACCTGTGCTTAGCACGCTCTGCGACTAACATATCAAAGCGATCTTTATTATCCGCTAAAGTCATGCCACCAACATGATGTAGTCCACAGCTCATTCCAGTAATTTCTTCTAACTCTTTATATAATTTTATAGTATACCCTTGGAGCGCAGCCATGTTGGTATCACCATTTATAGTATGAAACCCACCGGCAGCATGCCAAGTAGAACCAGAAGTCAGTTCTGATCGTTCTAATAAAACGACATCTGACCAACCTAACTTAGTTAGATGATAAAGAACTGAGCAACCAACTACTCCTCCTCCAATAACAACAACTCTAGTATTGGTTTTCATCTGAAACTCCTTGACGCGTTAATATAAGGGCAAATTACTTTATCGCATAAATTTGAATTATTCTTAATTCAAATAACGACACAATCTGTCGTCACCAGACAAGTTGTAAATAGTCAATTGAGACACTAAAGATATTAGAAAAACTATTAATTACCGTGAAGGGTCTTAAATGAAAAGTCATGCGCAGGCAGTTGTAATTGGCGGAGGTCTGATTGGTTGTTCGATCTTATATCATCTAACTAAGTTAGGTTGGTCAGATGTCGTTTTATTAGAACGATCAGAACTGACTTCTGGTTCTACTTGGCATGCTGCAGCTGGCATTCATGGATTACATGATAATAATAACATAACCAGAATTCAGAATTACACTATGAAGCTTTATAAAGATCTCGAGAAAGAGACTGGACAAGGGTGTGGAATTTTTCAACCTGGATCTCTTTACCTTGCTCAAACAGAAAACCGTGAACACCAATTACGGTTACAAGCAGCAAAAGCAAAATTTTATAATTTAGATTTTTATGAAATAAATCGCGATGAAGCTGAACGCTTACACCCCTTGGTAGACTTTGACGGTGTGCGTACAATAATGTATGAGCCGGAAGGTGGAAATGTAGATCCTTCAGGGGTTACTCATGCGTACGCTAATGGAGCTCGCCAAAATGGTGCTGAAATACAAAGGTTTACACCTGTAACGGGAACTGAACAACTCCCGGATGGAAGTTGGTTGGTCAAGACCGAAAAGGGCGATATTAAAACGGATGTAGTTATTAATGCAGCTGGTTTGTGGGGACGTGAGGTTGGTCGTATGGCTGGTCTTGAGTTGCCTCTTTTACCTGCAGAGCACCAATATTTTGTTACAGAAAATATAGTTGAGATATCTGCGTTAGATAAGAGACTTCCATCAATTGCTGATAGAGATGGAGAATATTATCTGCGTCAAGAAGGTAAAGGACTCTTGGTAGGCGCTTATGAAAAAGATGTCAAACTTTGGGCTGAACAAGAGACCCCCTTGGGTTTTGGGCACGAGTTGTTTCCAGATGATTTAGACCGTATTGAAGAAAATATTTCTAGAGCTATGGCTAGGGTTCCAATTTTAGCGCATGCTGGAATAAAACGAGTTATAAATGGTCCGATGATCTGGAGTCCTGATAGTAACGCTCTATTTGGACCGGTTCCTGAGTTAAAAGGTTATTTCATGTGTACTGGAATTATTCCAGGTTTTTCACAATCGGGCGGATTAGGAAATTTACTTGCTGAATGGATAGTAGAAGGTGAACCTAGTCTTGATATATTTTCGTGGGATTTAGCGCGATATGGTGATTGGGCTGATAAAAAATTCACTAAAGAACGGGTCAAAGATCAGTATTCTAATAGATTTGCGATTCATTTCCCTAATGAGGAGAGAAGTGCTGGGAGGCCTGTAAAAACGCGACCAATTTATGAAATCCAAAAAGGATTAGGTGCTGTGTTCGGATTGAACTATGGTTGGGAACACCCACTTTGGTATTCAGAAAATTTTGGAGAAGTCGATACAAATGGTTTCACCCGCCAAAATTGGCATGAGCCCGTTCAGGTTGAGTGCAGAATGTTGAGAAATCGAGGTGGAATTATAGATATTTCAAATTTTGCTAAATATCATGTAACGGGTGATAATTCTGAAGAATGGTTAAATTCTATTTTCGCTAATAATATACCCAAAGAGATTGGGAAGTCGTGCCTCACCCCTCTTATCGGTAAAAGAGGTGGAGTTGCTGGAGACTTCACAATCACTAGGCTAGAGAAAAATGTTTTTCTAATAATTAGTTCTGGAATGGCAGAAAGATATCATCAGAGGTTCTTCAAGGAAGTTCCATTACTTCCTGGTGTTGATATGAAAAGTCAAACAAATGAGTTGTGTGGTTTTAATATAGCGGGACCAATGTCTCGTGAAATGTTATCTAGATTAACGAACTCTAACCTGTCAAACAAATCTTTTCCATTTATGACCTCAAGAAAAATTAAGTTATTTGGGTTGGAGGTTGTAGCGTTAAGGGTATCCTTTACCGGCGACTTGGGATGGGAATTATATTGTAAAACTGAAAATCAAAAAGTTTTATTCAATGGTCTTTTAGAGGCAGGTAAAGATTTGGGCATAGGTCCTGTTGGTAGTAGGGCGCTGATGAGCTTGAGAGTTGAAAAAGGTTATGGAAGTTGGTCTCGAGAATACTCTCCGGAATATTGGCCTCAAGAAGTAGGCTTGGATCGCTTAATAAAGCTCGATAAGAATTTTTTAAATAAAGACTGCTATGTAAAAATAATGAATAAACCACCAAGAGAAGTTTTAAAATTGATTGAGGTTCTTAAAGTCACAGATGCGGATGCGGTAGGAGGTGAACCAATTTTCAGCTTGAATGACGAGCCGTTAGGTCGGGTTACTTCAGGAGCGTATTGCTCTGGAGTTAATAAATCTCTCGCATTAGCTTTTATTAAAAATAAAATTAAAGACAAAGAAGTCAATGTAATGATATTGGGAAGGCCTCATTTGGCAAAAATTTTATCTGAACCACCATTCGATCCTAAAGGATTAAAGTTACGGTCTTAGTAGTACTTTGCCATAATAAATGGTTTAGTTAATAAAAATAGTATTCTTATCGAATTCAGTAAAATTTTCCTAGATTTCTTTAAA
>JBMYRX010000010.1:0-40237 GCA_049602715.1 Paracoccaceae bacterium
TGGAGAGCGTGGTTTATTGAAAAATGAACCTAGAAATGCATCAATTACCTCAGTTGAGGAGGTTAAATTACTAAAACTTAAAAAGGAAGATCTTCAAGCTTTAATAAAAGAGCATGCTCAATTATTTGAACAATTAACTGCAGTAAGTGAACTTAGATCTGGTTAAAGAAAATCAAAGATTAGCAAAGCGTCGTACTACATTTTCTAACATCTGGGATATACCATTTTTACCGTTATTGTGATTCAAGCTTCCACAAAAACAAATAGAACCAACCGAAAAAATTTCTCCACCTTTAGATAGTTTAGCATATACTATTTCAGCTCTAATAAGATCATTTGGATTCTCTCCCGTAACAGTGTTTATATGACTTAAAAGCTCTTCAGGAACTGCTACAAAACTATCACTGTGTTTTTCACTTCTAGCAAGTATCATAGTCTCTACTGGAGAACCAAGTTCATAATCTGCCCGATCCAATTCAAAACCTGCTGCACCACCACCACTAAGACCATAGTCCCCCAGCTTTTCTTCTGTAACGTTTTCAAAAATCCATTTAGTAGAAGATTTATAACTATCAGGCATTCGCCGGTAGTAAGAGCTTTCGAATAAACCTTGTGCCGAAAAACCTACACCTACTAACGCTTGAGGTGGTCGACCATTTCGTCTCCATAAGCCCCCATAATCACCATCTAATTGATGATAGGACTCGCCGGGCGCTGTAGCCCACGCTCTAATTCCACCTTCAGCTCTTCTTAACTCAATAACACCAGGAAGAGTTGGCACTCTGGTAATCTTCCAATAAAAACCATTACCACCTAAATATATAAGTTTGCCTCCGGAGTCACGATAAGACTGTAATGTATCAAGCATCTTTGACGTGTGATATTCGGGATGCGAACCTGTGATAAGAGTGTTATAATCAGAGATTAAGCCAATGCCTGTATTATCTAGATCCTCGTCTGTGATAACATCAAATTCAAATCCCATATCTTCAAACCAATTCAAAAGATGAGAGTCCGCTGAAAAATGTCTTAATCCTGATCCAGCTAGGTCTGTAAATGTAAGAAATCCTGGTCTATGAGTAAGAATAGGCCTAAGCCTAGATGAAATAGAGGTCCCAGTGCCATCTGGATGAAAGTTATACGTGGATTGGCCGTAAGCTGTGTAATCGTCTGGATTATGTAAGTTAGCTCCCCATTCGACCATACGGCTACGCATTTCACTATCGCAGTTTCCTCTTCGGTGATTTGCATAAGCTTGATAAGTAAAGGTAGATGCAAGATAGCAAATTTTATTCTTTTTGTGACCCTTTGCAGGTAGAATATAAAAAGGAATTATATCTTCGTCATTATCCTGATTTAATTTAAGACCGTAAACACCACTCTTGATATTGTGCGGAACTTCAAAAGTGAAGTCGGTATCCCAACAGCAATCGTATAAGTCATCCTCGTGAAAATGAATTGCAGAATATTCTTTAGGAGCATTTTTCCAATGCATCGAACTCCCACTCCAACCAGCCCCGCGCATTCCACGATATGGAATATTTTTCAATCGACCACCAAGTGCAAGGGGTCCTCGGTCAATGATAGATTGTGTTCCAACAGCAATGGAAAAATCCCACCAGGCGAGCAATTCTCCATCTCGAGAGTCTTCTGGAAAACAAGGCGCTTCATCAGAGACAGGTAGGCAGCTATATAAAGATGTTCCCTCCAACCGACCGTTAAAATGTTGTTTGGACAAATTATTATTTTTTTTTGCTGCTAAGATTAATCCAGATAGGCCTTTTAATTCGTTTAGTTTAACACTTCGTTTCTGAACGACTTTATTTCCATCAACCTTAGCCTGATATCCCAAGAGTAACTCGCTTTTTTCAACATCATAGCCCGCCCATACATGGTACCAAGAACAGATATTTAATTGAATCGGGATAGATACTTCTTCTTTCTTTTCACCTGAACAATAAGTAAACTTTAACATATTAGAATTTACTTTTAAGGCCCACCCGTCAGCATTTATATTTGTAGATGAAGCAATAACGGAAAAAGACTCCCTAAGCAGTCCGGGTTGAATTAAAGTTCCAAGTAACATCTTTTTAGCTGTAAAACAGTTATGTGGGGGGACTTCAGCATAAGATCCTATATCTATTTCTTGTCTTCTTCCTTGATAGGACCCAACCAAATCAAAATCTTGAAGTTCATAACGCAATCCTGGGCCTTCTGGGTTAGGGTCTGCACAAATAATACGTACTATCTCTGCCGAATATTTAACCTCTTTATCAGAACTAATCTTCGCTTCGAATTTATCACCAGGTCGGCCCGAAATATTGTTAAGATATCCAGTAATTGGTAGTCGCTTTAAATAAGAAATATCTTCCATAATTTTACCGGCCCTTTAAAGACGTGCTTTTTTTACTTTCGACATTTCACACCAAAAATCTGCTAAAGCTGAAAAGTCTTTCTTTCCCCACCCATTTGCTCGTGCAAGACTCATACTTTCTCTAGTAGACGCCGCTATTGGCATTGGAATTTCACCTTTGTTTGCACTCTCAATTATTAAAGTCATATCCTTATGGGCCAAATCTATTGAAAAACCGGGTTCTATATCATTTTTAAAAACTTTAGACGCAAAGTTGATTTTCAACTGACCATTAGTAGCTGTTGTTCCATGGACGACATTTAAAGTAGTTTCCAAGTCAAGACCAAACCTTTGAGTTAAAGCAATGGCCTCTGAATTCATTTGTACCGAAGATAAAACCAAATAATTATTAATAAGTTTAGTGCGTGTTCCTGTACCAGGGCCACCACATCGTAAAATAGTTGTTCCCATAGCTTCCAAGGCAGGTTGAACTATTTCAAAAGCTTCATCTTCTGCACCTACCATAAATAGGCTCTCACCAGAGTCCGCATGTTGAGCTAACCTGCCGATTGGCGCATCCACAAAATGGCATCCCCGCTCTCTTGCGGCTTTCGCTATTTTATCAGTTGTTTCTGGTAGCACTGTCGAGAGGTCCATTAAGACTGAACCTTCTTTCATCTCATCTAGAAGACCACCCTTTGCAAGAACTACTGATTCCACCTCTGCTGGTCCTGGCAAAACTGTTATGATATTTGCACCTGACCCAATCGTATCGTTGGCACTCATTGCCTGTCTACAATTATTAAATTGATTAAAAGGTTTTATCGCATCTTCTCTTATGTCAAAAACTGCAAGCCCAAAACCTTTCTTCAACATATTAATCGCCATAGATTGACCCATTCTACCTAAGCCCACGAATCCAAATTCTGACATCACAATCTCCCTAATTTTTGTATTATTAGCTCAACCTAAACCATTATACTCTTCACAAATGTTTTGTTCCAAAGTTATTTCTTTGAGCCAAAGTTGTATCTAAAAGTACAGCAATCGCTACCAGACATTATCGTTTGTTCTCGTGTTAAAGTTGCCTCGGGGTTGAAGCCTTCAATAAGTGCATAATCTCGATTACATGAGAGCGTTGCTCCCAAATCTTTAATACCAAGAGCATTATACATTTCGGCGTACTTACATCTCACAACATTAAAGTTCAGTGTATTTTCGTCTTTTTTGATTATATCTATTTCAAGTGCGTTATCTTGCGTCCAAAATTCTAATGTTTTTAAAAAGGCGTCTACGTCGTTCCCGTACTCTTCTGATAGGCTTGCCCCCTGCTCTTTTGATAAGGAAATAATTTTTTCTTTTATAACTTCTAAAACCTCTTCCTTTCCAAAACTATCAGCCAGAGCATCAATTATTGGTGCTATAATTCTAGCTTCTGTTTCGCGACGTTTGAGGACGCCAATCTCTTGGGTTATACGATCAGGGATAGGATTATCCATGGCATTCAACTTTCCTTAATGAAAAAATATTTATTTTAATATCTATTTTTAGATCTTAACGGGTTATTTGTTCTATTGTCAAAAAAACAAAATAAATAAATCAAGTTCTTTACTATTTGACAAATTATAGTCTAATTTTGCTTAAGTTAAATTTGATATGAGCCATATTGGAATCTCCCCGATAGTAATTCGGAGTTCAACTAGAGCCGATGAATAAACAAAAGTCTAATGATCCCCTCCTAGAGCCGTACCAGATAGCAGGTATGAAGCTGAAAAATCGTATTGTTAGCACACCACATGCCCCAGCTTTAACAGAGCATGGGATGCCAAAAGAACGATACAAATTATACCATCTAGAAAAAGCAAAGGGTGGCATAGCTATGACAATGATTGGAGGGTCTTCATGTGTGAGTTTAGACTCACCGTCTGTTTTTGGACAAATAGATCTTAGTACTGATAAAATATTACCGTGGTTCACTCAATTATCCGATCAAATTCACAAAGAGGATTGCAAAATAATTTGCCAAATTTCTCATCTAGGTCGAAGAACAACGTGGAACGATGGGCATTGGCTCCCAATAATTGCTCCATCAAGAGTACGCGAACCAGCACACAGGGGCTTTCCAAAGGAAATGGATCAACATGATATTAGGCGTGTTATCTCAGATTATGTACTAGCCGCAAAACGATGCCGAGATTCTGGCCTTGATGGTATTGAGATATTACAAAATGGGCATCTTCCAGGACAATTTTTATCACCTGATACTAACTTTCGATCAGATCGATATGGAGGTAATTTTTTCAATAGGTTACGATTTGTGAGGCAACTGTATGATAAACTCCGGGAAGAATTAGGGGATAGTATTGTAATTGGTGCTCGAGTTGAAATGGACAGTAAGCTTGAGGAAGGCTTACAGCCAGATGAAGCTCTTAAAGCTCTTAAAATTATCGAGTTAGATGGAACAATAGACTATTTTAATGTAAACGTTGGTCGTTCAGATACAGAGTTTATGCTGGCTAACTATTCAGTACCCGCAATGTTTCAAAAATTGTCACCCTGGCTTCAATTAGCTGGTTATTTCAAGTCAGAGCTATCGTTACCAATTATTCATGCTACTCGGATCTCTGATCTTGCCACGGCTAGATACGCCATAGCAGAAAATCTATTAGACCTGGTAGGAATGACTAGAGCTCATATTGCCGATCCGCATCTAGTTAAAAAGATGGTAGAAGGTAACGAAAATAGAATTAGGCCATGCGTGGGTGCCGGCTATTGTATAGATCGCATCTACGGCGAGGGTGAAATGCTCTGTTTACATAATGTGGCAACAACTAGAGAAAAAACTGTGCCTCACTTAATAGCTAAAGCAAAAAAACATTTTAAAACTATCGTTGTGGGAGGTGGACCTGCGGGGTTAGAAGCTTCTCGGGTTTGCGCTGAAAGAGGCCATGAGGTTGTCTTATTAGAGGCAGCCGCTGAGCTTGGGGGCCAAGTAAAGATTGCATCAATGGCAAGTGTAAGGAAAGACCTCAAAGGTATAGTTTCTTGGTTAGAAGATGAAATCAGACATCTTAAGGTTGATATACGCACTCAATGTTTTGCAGATATTGGATATATCAAAAAAGAAAGCCCAGATATTGTAATAATTGCAACGGGCGGACTTCCTGATTTAGAATATATCGAAGGATTGAAAAATTGTCTAAGTACTTGGGATGTTCTTTCCGGGCAAGCTTTAATGGGAAACTCTAATTCATCTCGGGAGGTATCACTTCCAACTGTGCTGGTTTATGATGATCATGGACAACACCAAGCAGCATCAACAATAACAGAGATTGTTAAAAGGGGATATAAGGTCGAGCTAGTTACGCCAGACAGGCATATGGCGGCAGAAATGGGTGCATCTAACTTTCCAATGTACATGAAAATTTTTAAAGATAATAATGTAAAAATAACACCTGATTATAGATTAAGAAGCGTCAACCAATCCGGAAATAAATTAAAAGCAGAGTTCTCCAGTGACTACGGGGGGCATTCAATAGAAAAATACGTTGATCATGTGGTAATTGAACATGGAACGCTACCTTTAGATGATCTATATCAGGAACTTCGAATATTTTCTATTAACAATGGAGTAACTGATATTAATGCGCTTATAAAAAATCAATGTCAGCCCATTAAACAGAATGATACTTTAAAATTTCAATTATATGCAATTGGTGACGCTGTTGCCAGTCGGAACATACATGCTGCGATATTTGATGCCAGACGCTTATGTCAAAACCTATAACTTTCTTGTTAAATTTTATACAAAGGATAGCAAATGCCGTCAGTTATTTTTAAGAAAGAAGATCGAATAGCTCGGGTTATACTTAATCGTCCAAATAAAATGAATGCGATCAATGACTAAATGCCAAAAGAGATTGAAAACGCAATTCAACTTGCAGACTCAGATCCTGACATTCACGTAATTATTTTATCAGACGCAGGAAAAGCTTTCTGTGCTGGATATGATTTAGAGCATTATTCAACTGAAAGTGAAACAAACAACGTCATTCAAGGTATGCCATGGGATCCAATGAAAGACTATCAGTTCATGTGGAGAAATACCCAGCATTTCATGTCTTTATGGAGAGCTATGAAGCCGGTTATATGCAAAATCCACGGTTATGCCTTAGCTGGAGGATCTGATATTGCTTTGTGTGCCGATATGACGGTCATGGCTGATGATGCTGAAATAGGATATATGCCAGCTAGAGTCTGGGGTACTCCAACAACGGCGATGTGGGTACAAAGATTGGGGCCAGAACATGCTAAGAGAATGCTGTTCACAGGAGATCGGATTAAAGGAAAAGAGGCTGCTGAAATAGGCTTGGTCCTAAAATCAGTTCCCCTTAAAAAGTTGGATGAATATGTCGAAAATTTAGCAGCACGAATGGCAAGCGTCCCTGTAAACCAACTTGCTATGCAAAAAATGATTATCAATCAAGCAATGGAGTCCTCTGGTCTTATGGAAATGCAGCGAATGTCAACTTTATTTGATGGTATATCTCGCCACTCTCCAGAAGGTTTGGAATTTAAAAGAAGAGTTGATGAAGTTGGGTGGAAAAAAGCTGTTGATGAACGAGACGAAGGTACATATGACTGGACTAGAAAAAAAAAGATTTAAAATAAAATTAATTTTTTGGAGATAGTAATGCATTATGATGCCACCGTTAACAACCATGGCCTCCCCCATGACCCGTTTAAAGCCATCGTAGCACCCAGACCCATTGGTTGGATTGGAAGCATTAGTAAATCTGGTGATAGAAATCTTGCCCCTTATAGTTATTTTAACGCAGTTTCAGACAAACCACATTTTGTTATGTTTTCTTCCACAGATATTAAGGACTCAATTAAAAACATAGAAGAAACAGGTGTTTTCACAGCTTCTATGGCTTCTGAGTCCTTATTTGATAGCATGAATGGAAGCTCCGTTCCAGCTAAGTCTAAGGTGGATGAGTTTGAACTTTCAGGATTGACAGCAAAGATGGGCAAATTCGTAGATGCTCCTTATGTATCCGAAAGCCCAACAGCATTAGAGTGTCGATATTGGAAAACTATTGAATTACCAGATGTCGATCGGTCCAATGGAAAAGGAAGTTATGTTGTGTTTGGTCAAGTGGTTGGGGTATTTATTAATGACAGCTTTATTAAAGACGGTATATTCGATACAGCTCTAGCTAGACCACTCGCTAGATTAGGATATATGAATTATGGTGTTATGGGAAAAGAGAATACATTTTCAAAAAATCGACCAACTTTAGATAAAGATGGTAACCTCGAAAAAGTTAAAGAGTGGGACGGAAAATATCGGTAATATAGGAGTTTTATGATGCCAATTATACGGGTGGAAATGTTTAAAGGTAGGACAGCAGATCAAAAGAGTAATCTAGTAAAACAATTAACCGATAGTTTTATAAACGCGTGTGGTGGAAACCGAGAATCTGTAGATGTAATTATTACAGATGTAGAAAAAGGTAACTGGGGAAAAGCGGGCGAACTTTATTCGGAAAAGAAATCAAATTAAGCTAAAATACTTTTACCGGTACAAACTTTGAAACATTAAATTGATCTTCTAGTGATTTTGCGAATGCCAGTAGTTTACCCTCTTGTCTCGGCTGTCCAACTATCTGTATTCCAACGGGTAAGCCTTTTTTTGTAAAGCCGCAGGGTAAACTTAAAACAGGGCAGCTAGTCATAGTTAACGCGAATGTTATAGCGAACCAATCAATGTAAGTTTGACATCTAACTCCATCTATCTCTCTAACGAATGGTTCATTTATACTAAATGGAGCAACTGAGGTTGTAGGACAAATTAAAAAATCATTGGTCTTAAAAAAATCAATCATACTATGTGTAATTTTTTTTCTAATGATCTCTGCATTTATTATATCGTGACTAGTCGCTTTATGACCAACCTCTACATTTTTGATGATATCAGGTAAAATATCCGATCGATGTTCTACAACTAGATCACCCATCATGGATGCGAGTAACAAGCCCCGAAGCGTATGAAATGCGTCTAGAACACCAGAAAAATTTGGAATTTCGTCGGACACCTGAATTCCCAAATTTTGAATGCTCAGAATAGCTTTTTTAGCAGTAGATCTAATCTCTTGAGAAACTGGGACAATCCCTAAATCCTCACTAAATGCCACCCGACTTGGCAAAGGAAATTTTTCTAGACTTTCTAAAAATGGATTAAAAGAAGAGTCAAATGATAAAGGGTCATCACCCGCATGCCCTACACCGGCATCAAGCATTAGTGCCACATCAGTAACGGTTCGGGCCATTGGGCCTTCTACCCATAAGCCATCAAAGGGTTGTAATCTTCGACCTCGCGGAACTAATCCGATACTTGGCCTTAACCCCACAACATTATTAAAGGCAGCGGGTGTTCTTAAGCTACCACCAAGATCATTTCCTGTAGCTAGCCAAACCTGTCCACTTGCTAATGCAGCTGCTGATCCGCCTGATGACCCCCCCGCCGTTCGTTCCAAATTAAATGGGTTACGTGTAACACCGTGGACTGGGTTAAAGGTATGCCCCCCTGCCCACTCAGGTACATTAGATTTACCTACCGGGTTTGCTCCATTAAGTTCTAATTGATGAACAGTTGCGTCAGACTTTAGTGGTGTGTTGTCCTTAAAAATAGCAGAACCATAAGTAGTTCGAACACCTCCAAGATCATTGTAGTCTTTTACAGCTATTGGTAAACCTAGTAAACTTTTAGGGTTTTTAAGTTCTCTATTAATATCGATATTTTTTGCTTTTTCTATAGCTCTTTCAAAACACTTTATTGGAAGAGCATTGATTTTGGAATCTGTTTCTTCAATTCGAGCAATTGAAGACTGAAGTACTTCTAGAGGCCCCACTTCTTTCCTCCGCAACAAAGATACTACTTCATATGCTGTTAAACTCCAAAGCTCTTTTTTTTCCAATAAATATCTCCTTAGTTTTTAAACCAAAACTTTTTAATTATTGTTTATTTAAAAATCATCACCATTCAAAATACGACAGTATGTACTGAAATCAATATTACCGCCCGAAATTATAGAAACAATATTTTTTCCAGAAAGTTTAGGGTGCATGGCAGCTGCGTGAGCTACGGCTCCAGCTCCTTCCACCACAAGGTGCGAGTCTTTCGCCAAAGTTCTCAAACTATTAGCCGCCTCTGAATGACTTACTACAATTACTTCATCAACCAGTTCATCTAATAATGGCCACATTTTAGGTAATACGCTTGTCGAACCGATGCCATCAATCCAACTAGCTCCACGGGCCACAACTTTGGGTTGTCCAGCTTCTTTTGCCGAGCTCAAGGGTGTAGAACTCTCTATTTCACAAGCTATTATACGCGGTGTTTTTCCCAAAGCTTTCATAGCTAAAGCAATACCAGATATCATGCCCCCTCCTCCAACTGGGACAACAACAACATCAACCTCTGGAAACTTAGATATAATCTCTAATCCTATACCTCCATTTCCCATTATAACCGATAGTTCTTCTACTGGGTGAATAAAAAAGCCTTCCACTCCCACTTCTCTGGTCATCATTATTTTCCACCAATCATTGAATGGAACGGTATCAACCTTAGCCCCAAGGTTATGTAAAGCCTCAATTTTAACAATAGAAGCAGTATTTGGTGCAATAACGTGCACCGGCAAACCCCGATTTAAAGCTGCTTTGGCAACTCCTTGGCCAAAGTTTCCTGCACTGGCTGTAACAACCCCTTTCTCTAAAGATGTAGCCGCTGCGGTTTCGATAGCGTTTGCTCCAGCCCGGATTTTAAAAGATCCTAAGGATTGTAAACATTCCGCTTTAAGCATTAAGTTTCGATCATCTAACCCCAGAGGTAGAAGTGGTGTTTCAAACACGTCTTTTGAAACTCGCATAGCAG
This sequence comes from Paracoccaceae bacterium, assembly GCA_049602715.1. Lineage (GTDB taxonomy): Bacteria > Pseudomonadota > Alphaproteobacteria > Rhodobacterales > Rhodobacteraceae. The sequence continues at coordinate 10,293 of JBMYRX010000010.1, forward strand.
CTTTTTCAAAATCATATAGTTTTGTAGCAAACGCTAAATCTGATATTGAACGATCAATCATGAGTTTTACTTTCAAAAATTAGTCCGAACTTATAGGTACTTTATTTACTAATAATATAGTTTCCAATGCTAATAGTATTTTCTCTTTTTTAAAAACTAAAGTGGTAATTCTGTAGTATCTTTTAAGTCTTCCATTACAAAGCTTGCTGAAACATTAGAAATGGGTACTTTTGATATCAATTTTTGATAAAATTTATCATATGCTTTTACATCGCTTACTCTTACTCGTAAGATGTAGTCTAAATCTCCACTCATTCGATGGGCTCCCATTATTTCAGGCATACTAGCTATCGCTGAACGGAACTGCTCTAACCAGTTTGGATCATGCGAATTGGTACTAATCAGGACGATCACCATTTGACCCAAATTAAGTGCTTCAGCGTTAACAAGAGCGACTCTCTTACTTAAAATACCATCCTCTTCGAGACGTCGGATTCTTCTCCAACATGCGTTGCGGGATAATGAAACAAGTTCTGAAATTTCTTCAATACTACTAGACGCGTCTTTTTGTAATTCTTTAAGAATTCGTATATCGCTCAGATCTAAATTTTTCATTATAATTTACTTCATCCCACTTAACCAATTTTTTCCCTACTTCTTGTTAAATACCATAACCGAAAAAGGACATAAAAAATATCTGAATAATTTAACTTGTTTTAAAAATAAAAACCATTAAAAATGAATCTTCAAGTTTCAAGGAAGTTTTTCAAAATTGGAAACGTTCGATTTCATAATTATTGGGGCAGGATCCGCTGGGTGCGTTCTTGCTAACAAGTTAGGGGAAAAGACAAAAACCAAAATACTAGTGCTTGAGGCTGGTCCTATGGATAATAAGTTACTTATACATATCCCAGCTGGCGTATACAGCGTATATAAAGATCCAAGTCTTAACTGGAATTATACCACTGAAGATGAGAAATTTGCCGCCAGTCGAAATATTCTTACACCACGAGGGAAAGTAGTTGGTGGATCATCCTCAATAAACTCAATGGTGTATATGCGTGGACACCCTATGGATTACGATAATTGGGAAAAGGATTTTGGTCTTAGTGAATGGAGTTTCAAAAATTGTTTACCTTACTTTAAGGCGGGCGAAAGTTCTGACAGAGGTGAGGATACGTGGCGAGGAACTTCGGGGAGTCTAGGAGTATCAAAAGCCTCCTTCGATAACCCCTTATTCGATGCTTTCGAGGAAGCCGGAAAACAATCTGGCCAAGGACACTCTGATGACCTGAACGGCTTTAACCCCGAGGGTATAGCAAGATTAGACTCCACAAAAAGAAACGGACGTCGGTGTAGTGCAGCGGTAGCACACCTTCGTCCAGCATTAGCTAGAGGAAACATAACACTGATTACTGGTGCTTTTGTGGAAAAAATAAACTTAGAAGGAACGACTGCTCAATCCATTTCCTATCGACACAAAGGTAATTTACATACAGTAAACGCTGACAAAGAAATATTACTCTGTGGTGGCGCTATAAACTCACCCCACCTTTTAATGCTATCTGGAATTGGACCATCTGAACACCTCAATAAACATGATATTTGTACTATCATTGACTTACCAGGCGTTGGAAAAAACTTACAAGATCATGCAAAAATTGAATTACAGTATGAATCTAAAAAAGGTTTTCCAATTCAAAAGGTTGATAGGCCTCTGAATAAGTTAACTGCTGGTATCCAATGGATTCTTACGAGATCAGGTATAGCAGCCTCCAATATTTGGGAGGCAGGTGGGTTAATAAAGAGCACGACTGAAAAAGCTTATCCAGACTTACAATATCATTTTGCACCCATCGGCTATGAGTACAAAGGTACAAAGCTTCATTTACGTCAAGCCTTTGCACTACTTATAGATCAGTTAAGACCCCGAAGCCGTGGTGAGGTTGTGTTAAAGTCTTCAAATCCAAAAGATAAACCCCTTATTACCTTTAATTATTTACGAGAACCTGGTGATCTAGAGGATATGATTAATGCTGTAAAAAAAGCTCGTGATCTCATTTCACAAAAATCTTTTGATGCATTTCGTGGTCAGGAACTTAGTCCTGGACGAGGAGTGCAAACTGACGCCGAGATTACTGAATGGTTAAGAATGAGTGTCGCAACTGACTACCATCCGAGTTGTACGTGTGCTATGGGCACCGGCAATCAAGCGGTAGTCGATGAAAATTTCTGCGTTCATGGAGTAAAGAAATTGAGAGTGATTGATGCATCTGTAATGCCAAAAATAATTTCCGCTAATCTAAATGCCCCAGTTCAAATGATAGCGGCGAGAGCTGCCGACAAAATACTTGGGAAAAGTCAAATGACTCCAATAAATGCTCCATTCGCTTTCCAAAAATAAGATTTTTTAACCGTCAAATTCGTTATTTAACCAATCCTTTAAGATCATACCATCCAAGTGATTACCGTCACATAAGTGGTCTACTAAATTAAAATGATGTGCATCAGCGCACACATGAAATTTAACATCATCACCTCTCTTTAGTAAAAGTTCTGTCATAATCCAAGATTGATCAATCCATGCAGACGGCTCTTTCCCTCCGGCTGCGATATAATACTTTACTCCTTGCAAAGGAGGAAACTTGAGGCAGTCCAACGAACTTACTTCATTATCACTCAAATGAACATCGTCTTGAACCGAAATCTCTTTTATAAACCCTAATTCATATACTCCAGAAATAGCTATAATTCCTGACAACCTACCCTCGAGAGCTTTGTTATGAGATAAGTGCATTGACAAGTGTGCGCCTGCCGAATGGCCAATCAGAAAGATTTGTTGATCAAAGTTTTTTGATTTTAGATAATCAACGATATGTCCGATACCTACGTGTAATGTTTCTACAATCTCAGTAATTGTCACTTCCGGACACAATGGATAATTTAAATTTACGACACCAAAACCGCTATCTACCAAGTCAGCAACATGACGATCCATGCCAGACTTATCAAAAGCTCTAAAGTAACCACCATGAATATTAATCAGTATTAACCTATCTGAACTCTTAATATGGCAGTCAAATTTCATTAAAGGGTGATCGCCATATGATATATCGAACTCACCTTTTAAGTTTTCTCTCCGTTGATTGGATAACCTTTCCCAATTATCAAGTACCTGTGTAATTTCGTTACCAATAGCCACTCGAGGGTTAAATTGCTTTTCTAAATCAAACTTATTCCATTTTTTCCAATGCATTCTGTTTACCCTTTTTATATTATATTACTTATCCTATTTAATAAGACTTGGCACTCATTCCGTCAGTTGCAGGATCTGCGCCACCATCCATTTCACCATTTATAATCCTAATGGCATGCACCCAAGCAAACGTATGACTTTCAGGTCTCCTCACAACTGGATAATTTTGGTCCTTTAGGCTATTCTCTGTGGATCGAAAAATACGGTTAGATAATTCAATGTCATTTGATGTTGCCGCAAATCTTGGTGCACTGACAGCTTCCTGTGCATTCATTCCAAATTCAAGAACATTTAGTATAACCTGTAAATTACCCATAGTAATGTAAGTTGCTCCTGGTGCTCCCAGAACGAGATAAGGGCTTTCGTCTTTAAAGATAATGGTTGGTGAAATAGCTGTAAATCTTGCTTTGCCAGGAGCCAAGGAGCCAGGAAGGCCCGGTCTAGGGTCAAAAACAGTCATAGCGCCGTTGTACATAAATCCAAGACCCCTAGTAATAACTCCAGAAGGTTGTCCAAGAGTGTGGGTCATGGTCACACAATTCCCATCTAAGTCTGCCAAAACAAGCTGTGTGGTACATTTACTTTCAGGATTACCATGGTTTACTCGTTCGACGAAAACTCTATTTCCCTTATTAATTTTGGCTGCTTTACCCTTGGCATACTCTTTTGATACTAACTCCTTTAGCGGTACATCGGTGAATTTTGGATCACCAACTTTAGTGTCTTTATCGATAGTTGCGATCTTCATTACTTCGGAAACTAATTTAATATACTCAACCGAATTATGGCCCATTCCTTTCAGATCAAATTCTTCTAAAATATTTAACATTTCTATTAGCATCACCCCTCCCCCTGGAGGGTTATTAGTTGCAATTCTATAACCACGGTAACTTCCCCATAGAGGTGGGTTTTCTTCGGGTTGGCACTCTCTAAAATCTTCCTTTGCCAATAGGCCTCCGTTTTCCTTCATATCAAGAATAATTTTTTCAGAGACCTCTCCGTTATAAAAGTGATCTATACCGTTTAAAGCTATATTTTGATATAAATTAGCCATATCCCTATTTATGATTATATCGCCAACTTTCTTGACTTCTCCATCATCGTTACAGTAAATTTTTCTAGTCTCCTCAAATTTATTGACCATACCTATATTAGGATCACGGCCGGCACTGGTTGGTTGATTCCAATAAGAGACCATATGGGGTCTAACGAGTACTCCTTCATAACAATATTTAATTGCTGGTTGAATTAGGTCTTTCAATGATTTTGTGCCATACAACTTTAAAATAGTATCCAAAGTAGCTAAAGTTCGAGGTGTACTAATAGCCCCATATCCCATCTCATTTTCTCTACCTGAAAGGATGAAACCCCAACCATCCTCCGACTCTCTTTCAATTAAGTTTTCCCACATGTCCGGTTCCACCGCGAATGGTGCTCTCCCATGAAAGTCAAATGTTGTATGTACACCTGCTTTTGGTAAAAAGATTTGGATATTACCAAAACCAGCGATACCGCACATCTGCGGATCTACTGCAGTTTGAACCAAAGCGGCACAAACTGTGGCATCCATAATATTCCCACCGTTTTTTAAAACTTCTAATCCTGCCTCAACTGCCTCTGGTTGTGGTGCAGAAATCATAGCCTTTGTCATTTTACACTCCGATAATAAATCTACTAAAACTCATGCTACTTCAGATCAGATAAAGCCTTAGTATGCTCAGGCCCTAAACCACAGCATCCACCAACAATATTAACACCTGATTTTATCCATTCTGATGCAAATATAGTTAAATCTTCAGGAGAAATAATTTCTGAAAATTGCCAATTAGGAGATTTAAAGTAACCACTATCAGGATAAGCCATCAGAGCTCGTTTATGATGCCTTTTAATTATTTCTATGCAATCAGAAATTAAATCTACTGACGTGTGCATAATTCCTAAGACATCAAACTCATAATCTAATGACAACTTAACTATTTCTTCAAAACTAACTCGTTCATCATGAAACGTGGTTATCAGGCTATTTTTTGTTTTTTGTTTTGCAGAGAACCCACACCAAACCGGTAATTTTGAGGAAGATACGCAGTCAAATACTGATTTCATTCTATATGGTATATTCATCATTTCTAGAATTAAAAAATCTACACCCCCCTCTTCATGAAACCCTATCATTTCAGTGAATGCACTGGTTAATTGATCTCCTGGAATTGTAGTTTCTATTTGCTGTTTTATACGAGTTCCATCTCTTTGCCATGAAGCCTGATGAGAAATAGAGCCAGCAACAAGTAGGCCCTTAACACCAGATTTATCTCGAGCAATTAAAGCAGCTTCAATATTCCTTTTATTGATTTCTTCAAGATCCTTCTCACTTTTTGTCCCTCCCAAAACTAATCGTGAGGATGCGTAGCTGTTGACTGTGATTACTTGAGCTCCTGCGTCGATATATGCTCTATGAGTATCAACCAATAAATTAAAAGATTCCATAGAAACGCTACCCGACCACTGCGTATCTTTCATTTTGGCGCCTCGTTTTTCTAATTCAGTGGATAGTCCGCTATCAAGTATAATTACTTCACCCTTAGTGATATTTCTCATTATTTCTTTATATGCTGTTTCCATTAAGAGTTTCCTTTTGAAGTCTTAAATAAATTACTATCAAAACCTAAAATTAAATCAATTCCTGTTTGTATCGTGGGATAGATGTAGCGTTTCTATAATCCTAAAAAATCTAACAGCTTGTACTTCACTAAAGTAAGCTTTACACCAAGTTTACTGAATTTATGGAATGGTATTGGGCGGGGTACGGTAACTGGAAAGTCTAGATTATTTTCTGCAATACCCATAGCCCAATCTGCCATCACTTTTCCCATAGCGGTTGCCATTGCTACCCCGCGCCCATTGTAACCCAAGCCCGAAATAATGCCTTTCTTTAATATATTCAGATGTGGATAATGATCAGCTGTAACTGCTATAAAACCACCCCAAGCATATTGCCACTCCACTCCCTTTAACTGAGGAAAAATTCGTTCAGCCTCTTTTCGAAGGAATTCTTGTTGATTTTCAACCTCATTCTTCGAATAAGCTCCTCTACCACCCATAATAAAACGTCCGCTGGGATCCAACCGAAAATAAAGTAAAGATCGTCTTGTGTCAGATGGAGCCTGCTTACCAGGAAGAATTGATTTCAAGATATTATCTGAAAGAGGTACTGTAGCCACTTGGACAGAGTGAACGGGAACGACGGTACGATCTAGAGGAGCAACCAAACCATCCGTGTAGCCATTCGTACAAAGTAGTATTTTAGGAGATTTAACCACCCCATTCTCTGTACGCAAAATATGTATATTATCGACGGTACTTATATCCAACACTTTAGAGCTACCATATATAATGGCTCCAGACTTTATTACAGCATCGGCTAAGCCTAGAGCATAATTTAATGGATGTAAGTTTCCGCCTCTTGGGTCTAGAGTTCCACCATAATACTCATTTGTTCCAAGCATCGCGTTGATATGATCTTTATCTAATATTTCTATTGGAACGCCTCGAGCCTGCCAATCTTTTGCCCGTTTTTTTTGTTTTTCAAACGCGTCTTTACTATGGGCTGCTCGTATCCAACCTGACCGAATAGCATCACACTTTATATTGTGTTCCTTAATAAGAGAAAAGACGAGGTCTGGCGCATCTCCCGAAATTTGAACCATTTTTCGGCCATCTTCAATGCCGAATTTTTCTTCTATGTCATCCGGATCCTCCTTTAAGCCTGGGTTAACTTGACCACCATTTCTACCAGACGCCCCCCATCCAGGATTTTCGGAATCTAAAATTATAATTTTCTTTTTTTTTTCAACTAAATGAAGTGCTGCAGATAATCCTGTGTACCCAGCTCCCACGATTACAACATCGGCTTCTTTATTACCTACTAAAGGTTCACAGAGTAGCTCTGCATTAGCCGTAGCACTCCATAGACTGTTTCTGTTAAATGAATACTCATTTTTTATCATATCAAGAACTACAAAAGATTAAGTAAAAGTTAAAATACAACATGTATAATTAAGAGAAACATAAGTTATAGATAGTGTCAAAACTAAATATTAATTTTTTTAAATACCGTTTTTATGTAATCCAATTTTTTGGATAAAAGTACAGAAACCTTACCAAAATAGTTTTCTTTTATCGACTAAAACAATCAACGATGACATCCGAATTGTGGCAATTTTAAACTTACTCAGTTTATTCAGTTTAACCGCACCAGCCACGCTTCCCTGACAAAGCCAAGCCAGCACTTATATAATAGTTTGAAGCCAGCAATGGCGATTTTTATTGGCCTGTGTCTAACTATATCGCTCTGTAAAATTTGAATCCCTAAAATATAAAAAATTGAAAAGCTAGGACTTTTAAAAAGTTATATTAATCTTTATTAATACAAAATTATCAGAGTTTAATATAGGGGTATTACTAATGGCTAAAACACGTGTGGCCGTGGAATTTGGTATGGGGACTTCAATTAGAAATCAGGACTATACTGGCGCCGCGAAACGAGGCCTTAAAGACGCACTATGGCATAACTCCTTATCTGTTGCCGATATGTTCGGTTTTGATAAAGACGAGATGTTGGTTGACATCGAGATAGCGGTTCAAAAACCTAATTGTGTAAATTTGAAAGACCTAAAAAGTATTCTACCGTACGGCAAATCCGTTTTTAAAGTTTTAAGTGGCGGACTAGATGTTCCTAAACCGGATGGTAATGGCGTAACTGTTATAGCTAATGTTGCCGTAATTGTCTCTTTTGATATGGAGAGAACAGATGTCAAATAGATTAATTTTGGAAATGGGTGTCGGTAATGACCTATATGGAATGGATTATACAAAAGCAGCTTGCAGAGCAGTTCAAGATGCTCTCCACCACTCCTCTCTTAGTTTATTTAAGTCTTTGGATCTTGATCACAACGACATGACCGTCAAAGTTACGATTGGAGTTAGAGAGCCTGATAAAGTTGATAAAGAAAAAGTAGCAAGTACATTACCACGCGGAAATATTACAGTATTGGCAGTTCCAGGAGGACATAATGTTGTTGATCCAGAAAATCATAATGAGCATATAATAGCTGTTGCAGCTATTGAGGCTACTTACCCAATAAATAAAGCTGACTGGCGTCTTTCTAAAAACTGGAATCAGTGAAACCTAATTTGTATTAAACGTGTTGCGCACCATTTACCTGAATTTCAGTTCCAGAAATATAAGAACTTTGTCCGGAGCATAAGAAGAAAATAGCAGAAGCAACCTCTGATGGTTGCCCTAGCCTTTGGAGTGGTAAATTATCAATAATTTTGTCTGTTCCAGGGCTCAGGATAGATGTTTCAACCTCACCTGGGGCTATAGCATTAACTCTTATTCCAAGAGGCCCCAAATCATGCGCCATTTCCCTTGTTAAGGCAGCCAATGCCGCCTTAGAAGTCGCATAAGGAGCCCCAGCAAAAGGATGAACTCTTGATCCAGCTATCGAAGTAACATTAACGATTGATCCCTTGGCCTCTTCTAGTTCCGTCTTTAAGCCGTTTACCAAAACAACAGACGAAAAGAAATTGACGTGAAACACATGGCCCCATGTTTTCAAATCGGTATCGCTACTATTCAACCTTTCATTATTGGGTCCTTTCGGTGAAATACCCGCATTATTGACTAGAGCATCCAGACGCCCATTAACTTTTTCTTTTATAATTGGAATTGCAGCGATTGTACTATTTGGATCGGACAAATCTACTTGAATATGATTTTCTTCACCGCCCGGCCATGGGCACCTTTCATCAAAAGGTTTTCGGGAACATGTTAGAACCCGCCACCCTTCGGAGGAGAACCTTTTTACCGTGGCGTGCCCGATTCCTCGACTTGCTCCTGTGAGAACTATTGTCCTTTGGGACATTTTTTTTCCATATAAGTTTTACTGGTTTATTTTACCATGAATGGGAAGAAGTACAATACCATTTTCCGATAAAAAGCGTCGGGATTTACTTGCACTAGATATAAAATTGATCCAGGTTATAAATTGTCAACCTTTGGAGAAATATAATGAGCCAACAAGAAAAAATAGTCTACAAAGGGATACCACTTCCGGACCGAGTTCAAAAAACTGATAAAAAAGCAAAAATAGATATTGAAAACTTTTTATCCTATATGCGGAAAAGACATTCTGTTAGAGACTACTCAACTCAAGATATACCCGAAAATATTATTAAAGCTGTTATTAAGACAGCCGGCACGGCACCTTCTGGAGCAAATCAGCAACCTTGGCATTTTGTAGCAATAAAAAATAAAGAACTAAAACAAAAAGTTCGCTTAGCTGCTGAAAGAGAAGAAAAAAAGTTTTATAATGGTGGTGCTGGCGATGAGTGGCTTGCAGCTCTTGAACCAATTGGCACTGGAGTTTCAAAACCTCATCTTACTGATGCACCTTGGCTAATTATAGTTTTTGCTCAAAGGTATGGAATTTCCAAAAGTGGCGTTAAGAAAAAAAATTATTATGTTCCTGAAAGTGTTGGAATTGCTATGGGAATGCTCATAACCGCGTTGCATCACGCAGGGTTAGTATGTCTGGAACATACACCAAACCCAATGAAATCCTTGGGAACTTTATGTGGTAGACCCCCTAATGAAAAGCCTGTGATGATTATCCCAGTGGGGTATCCTGCGGAGAATGCAACGGTACCAGAAGTTGCTAAAATTAAGAAGCCGTTAAGTGAAATTTTAACAGTTTTCAGTTAGTTCAGTTAGCGGCCTTAATCTATCTTTAAGAGCTTTGTCTAAGGAAGCTTTATTGGGTTTTTTCATTGAGTATTTAACCATTTAAGAGTGTTTATCCCAACACCCATCCTTTTGATATTTGCTTAAACAACCCCTGTATAAGAACTTCACTTGTTCTTTCTTTCCGACATTTCTTTGATATACTTCCTCTATGAAAAACCTACTAATTATATTTACACTATTATTCTCCACAGTATTCTTCTCATCACCTTCTTATGCAGAATGGACGAAGGTAGTTGAAGGGGCGAGTGGAGATACTTACTATGTGGATTTTGAGAGAATACAAAAACACGGTGGATTTATCTATTTTTGGTATATACGTGATTACTTAAACCCAGAAACAAATGGAAATTTGTCTAGCAAAGAGTATAGACAAGGTGATTGTAAGTTATTTCGGTATAAGACATTAAGTAGTTCCTTTCATAAAGAACCGATGGATGGTGGAACTAGTTTTGTCCCTTTTGATTATATTTGGTCCGAAGATTGGAAATATCCTGGTAACTCACTAGATGGAAAATATATCTTAAGATCCGTCTGTAGTTGTTGACGAAGTAGGAATGCAATCCATTAACTGATGGTGAAGCAAGTTCAGAGGCTACATACCAAGCTAAGTTTAAAGTGAAGTCTATATCTTCATCACTTCGGTTGTAGGGTAATTGTTTTTATTAGTTATTTTACCAGAAGTCTGGTACCCGAGGTCGGACTCGAACCGACAAGCCTTTCGGCGGGGGATTTTGAATCCCCTGCGTCTACCAATTCCGCCACTCGGGCATCGAATAATTGATCCTAGAGACCAAGCCTATATGTTCCTCTATCTAAGGTGTTAATAAAGGTCAATCTACCTATTGAATTAAAGGGTGTGAACACTTATTCTAATTACCAGATATAACTTAAAAAGTTTTATTGGATTAAAACAATTATGCGTCACTTACTTTATACAACCTTGATTTTTTTTCTTGGAGCCGTTTCAGCAATGTCATTTACTTTTTCTAATATCGACGGCGGGACTATCAACACTAGTGACTGGAAAGGTAAACCATTTTTGGTAGTCAATTCGGCCTCAATGTGTGGCTTTACTAAACAATATAGAGGGCTGCAAAAACTTTTTGATACCTATAAAAATGACGGTCTGATTGTTCTTGCAGTACCATCAAATGACTTTAAGCAAGAGCTGAAAACAAATAGTGCTGTTAAAGATTTTTGTGAATTAGATCTAGGGTTAGACATACCAATTACTGAAATCACCTCTGTAAAAGGGTCAAATGCACATCCCTTTTTTCAGTGGGTAAAAAACCAAAGTGGTTTTACGCCCAAATGGAACTTCAACAAAGTTTTGATTTCTAAGAATGGCGAATTAGTTGGTACTTATGGGGCCTTAACAAAGCCTAACAGTAGGAAACTGATCCGAGACATAGAGCAACAATTAGCTTTGAAATGATAAAGAAACTTTATGCTTGGACAGTATCTCTAGCAAGTCATAAGAGAGCTCTATGGGCATTAGGTTTGATAGCATTCTTGGAAGCGTCTATATTTCCAATTCCACCTGATATATTAATGATACCCATGATATTGGTTCAACCCAAACGAGCTTTTACTATTGCCAGTATCGCACTATTCGGATCAGTATTAGGAGGCCTACTTGGATACTTTATTGGATCAACTCTTTATGAGGAAATCGGTTATCCAATAATCAGCTTTTTTGGGAAAGAAGAATTAGCCGATCAGTTTAATCTTCGATATAATAATTTAGGGTTTTGGCCTGTATTAATAGCAGGACTAACACCGATACCATATAAAATTGTAACAATAATGTCTGGTTGGGCATCAGCTCCCATTGGTTCGTTTCTTGTTGCCTCAATTCTTGCCAGAGGATTAAGGTTTTTTATCCTTGCAATACTTTTATGGAAGTATGGTGAAATGATTAAAAGTTTCATTGAAAAACGTTTAAGTATATTATTTATATTATTTATACTCGCCCTTTTTATGGGCTTTGGATTGGTAAAATTAATTTGACTAGGCGTTTAACTATAATAATAGCCATAATTGGTTCAACCTCTATTCTAGCTGCAGCTTTTGCGTTTCAGTTTATGGGCTATAGCCCATGTAAAATCTGTATTTGGCAAAGATGGCCGCACGTCGTAGCAGTATTTGCTGGCGTAGTTTGGCTGATATATCACGACTCCCGACTTCTAATTTTAGGGCTACTTTCAACTATAATGGCAAGCTCTTTAGCAATATATCACTCTGGCATTGAACAAAAATGGTGGCTCGGTCCTCAAAGTTGTACCTCTAGTGGAATTGGTGGTCTCTCAACAGATGAATTATTTTCAAAAATTATGAACGCACCAATAGTACGCTGCGATGAAATAGTCTGGTCTTTTCTAGGGCTTTCAATGGCGAATTGGAATGTATTCCTGTCATTTATTTTAACATTGTTCTGGTTATATTCAATTAAACACAATCAGAAAACATAGTATTTAAATATATTATTAATTAATTGAGCTTTTGATTGCACCCAATAGGTAGTTTAGGCTATACTTGACTATACAAAATGTAGATAAAAATAATCATATTGGAACATAAGTGACCGACGATACTGAAATAACAGGTGATGACACTCCTCCGCCTAGAATGGAACATGATGGGCCGCAAGTTTCTATAACAGAAGAAATGAAAACATCTTTTTTAGATTACGCGATGAGTGTCATTATATCGCGAGCTATACCAGATCTCAGAGATGGACTGAAACCAGTTCATCGACGTATTTTGTACGCTATGCATGAAACTGGAAATACTTTTGACAAATCTTACCGGAAATCAGCTCGTTCAGTAGGTGATGTTATGGGTAAATATCATCCACATGGTGATAGTGCAATTTATGATGCATTAGTTCGAATGGCTCAGAACTTTTCAATGTCACTACCTTTATTAGACGGGCAAGGCAACTTTGGCTCGATGGACGGAGATAATGCCGCAGCTATGAGATACACAGAAGTTCGAATGGATAAACCCGCCTCTTACTTGTTATCAGATATCGAAAAAAATACAGTTGAATTTCAAGATAATTACGATGGAAAAGATCGCGAACCCACTGTTCTTCCAGCTAGATTCCCAAATATGTTAGTAAACGGCGCCGGTGGTATTGCTGTAGGAATGGCAACAAATATACCGCCACATAATTTAGGTGAAGTTATCGATGCAACCTTAGCTCTTATCGAAAACCCAGATTTACAGGCTGAAGATTTAATAGCGTTCGTTCCCGCACCAGACTTCCCTACTGGTGGAATAATATTAGGGAGAAGTGGAGCAAGGAAAGCATATATAGAAGGTCGTGGAAGCGTAATTATTAGAGCAAAAACTCAAGTAGACGAGATAAGAAAAGACCGTTACGCCATTATAATTAACGAGATACCTTATCAGGTAAATAAATCTACCATGATCGAAAGAATCGCTGAGGCGTCAAGAGATAAAAAAATTGAAGGCATAGCGCATGTTCAAGATGAGTCTGATAGAGTTGGAGTTCGAGTTGTAGTAGAACTGAAAAGAGATGCCACTGCAGAAGTTGTGCTAAATCAATTATTTCGATTTACTCCAATGCAAACTTCATTTGCCTGTAATATGTTGGCTTTAAACGGAGGCAAACCGGAACAACTTACACTTCGTTCTTTCTTAACAAATTTTGTTGATTTTCGTATAGAAGTCGTAACAAGGCGTACCGCATTTGAATTGGAAAAAGCTCGTGAGAGAGCCCATATTTTATGCGGTTTAGCAGTAGCAGTATCAAATGTAGACGAAATCGTAGCTACAATCAGGCAATCTTCTGATGCAACTGAAGCACGTGAAAAACTTATGAATAAAGCATGGAATGCAATTGATATATTACCATATATAAAATTAATCGATGACCCAATACATCCTGTAAATGATGACGGTTCATATAACTTATCCGAAACACAGGCTCGAGCAATTTTAGAATTAAGACTTCAGAGATTAACTCAAATTGGTGTCCAAGAAGTCACGACGGAACTCGAGACATTAGCAGAAAAGATTAAAGAATATCTTGAAATCTTAAGGTCAAAAGAGAAAATAATGTCAATTATTGCTACTGAGTTAAGGGAAGTTCGAGAACAGTTTCAAGTACCGAGGCGGTCTGAAATAGTCGAGTGGTCTGGCGACCTTGAAGATGAAGACTTAATTGAGAAAGAGGACATGGTAGTCACTGTTACTTCAGGGGGGTACATTAAGAGGACACCACTTATCGATTTCAGGGCGCAACGAAGAGGTGGCAAGGGATTATCCGGAATGGCTACCAAAGAAGACGATGTAGTAACCACATTATTTGTGGCGAACACTCATACCCAGCTACTATTTTTTACCACAAACGGTATGGTCTACAAACTTAAAACGTGGAGATTACCGGTAGGTGGCCGAACTTCTAAAGGTAAGGCTATTATTAATATACTTCCCTTATCTCAAGGAACATCGATTGCAGCTATTATGCCAGTTGATCGAGATGAAGATGATTGGGGAGACCTCCAAATTATGTTTGCCACTTCTGAGGGCAGTGTAAGACGTAACGCACTTTCAGATTTTACAAACGTCAGGTCTAATGGAAAAATTGCAATGAAATTACCTGAAGGAGTCAACTTAGTTAACGCTAGGATTTGCTCGGAAGATGATGATGTTATGTTAGTTACAGACTCAGGTAGAGCAATAAGATTTAAAAGCTCTGACGTCAGAGTACATATCGGAAGGGCCTCCACGGGAGTTAGAGGTATAAAACTTAGAGAAGAAAATAAAGTTGTTTCAATGTCAATAATTCGTCATTTTGTTGCTTCGGCAGAAGAAAGGGTCGCATATCTTAAAATGCGCCGAGCAGTAGCTGGGATATCTGAAGAGTCAGAGAATATTGACGAAGAAAGTGTTCCAGATATTTCTTTATCACAAGATAGATACGCTGAAATGTCTGCAGCAGAAGATCTAATTTTAACTTTGACGACACAAGGTAATGGAAAAACAAGTTCTTCTCATGACTATCCGCTACGGGGCCGTGGCGGAGTTGGGGTGGCAGCAATGGATAAAACCATGCGAGGTGGACCAGTAATCGCTTCCTTCCCAGTAGAATTACACGATCAAATCATGTTAGTTACCTCTGCGGGTCAATCGATACGATGTCCGGTTGATGGCATATCTTTTCGGTCAAGAACCGCAGGTGGAGTTAAAGTATTCAACACCGCGGAAAAAGAATCAGTAGTATCGGTCGCATGGATTGCTGAACCAGATGAAGAGGACGAAAGTCTTTCAGAGTAATGGTATCAATTCAACTTTTCATAAAGAAAAAAATAAAAGTTCGTCAATAATAGATATGGCAGCAGATGTTAATATCGTTGGTGGAGGGTTAGCTGGAGCGGAGGCCGCATGGCAAGCTGCTGAAATGGGCGTAAAGGTTACACTTCATGAAATGCGGCCCAAGGTTGGAACATTTGCTCATAAGTCAGGAGACTTAGCAGAAATGGTCTGCTCAAACTCCTTTCGTTCAGATGATAGCGAGCAAAATGCAGTTGGATTATTACATTGGGAAATGCGTCAAGCTAACGGGTTAATAATTAAAAATGCTGATAAATACTCATTACCGGCTGGTGGTGCATTAGCTGTGGATCGAACTCTATTCTCTGCAGAAATAACCAAGCAATTAAAAAAACATCCTAATATCTACATAAGCTATTCGGAAGTTGTAGATTTACCTACGACTGGTAATTGGATAATTGCAACCGGACCGTTAACATCAAATAAATTAGCCAAATCTATTGTTGCTTTTACTGGCCAAGAGTCCTTAGCTTTTTTTGATGCGATAGCACCCATAGTTTATTATGATACAATAAACATGGAAAAAGCATGGTTTCAATCACGTTACGACAAAGGCGAAACAGAAGCCGATAAAAAAGCCTATCTCAACTGTCCCATGGATAAAAAAACCTATGAAAGCTTTATTGAGAACCTAATAAATGCTGACAAAACAGCATTTAAGGAAGGAGAAACAGCAAACTATTTTAATGGCTGCCTACCTATTGAGGTGATGGCAGAAAGAGGAAGAGATACTTTAAGGTTCGGCCCCATGAAGCCAGTCGGGTTAACAAATCAACACAGCCCAAATATTAAACCACATGCTGTAGTTCAACTCCGACAAGACAATAAACTAGGAACTTTGTTTAATATTGTCGGCTTTCAGACAAAAATGAAATACGGCGATCAAAAAAAGGTTTTCCGTTCTATCCCTGGCTTAGAGAATGCCGAATTTGCCCGTTTAGGTGGAATTCATAGAAATACATTTATTAATTCTCCATTACTTTTAGATGATCAATTAAGACTTAAAAGTAATAAAAGTATTCGTTTTGCGGGGCAAATAACCGGCGTCGAAGGTTATGTTGAAAGTGCCGCAATTGGGTTAATCGCAGGGCGACTAGCTGCAGCAGAGGCTCTTAAAATAAGAATCGAAAATCCACCACCGGAGACTGCGATGGGTGCCTTAATGGGCCACATTTTAGAGGGAGCAGATATAAAAACCTTCCAACCTATGAATATAAACTTTGGCTTGTTTCCAGGTGTTGATTCAAAAAATGGGAGAAAAAATAGACCTTTACGATATAAAATGTATACTGATAGAGCCAAGCATTATTTTATGAATTGGATTAGTAGCCAATCTATTTAATAACTCATACGCGATATAGGTCACTCGATAATGTCAAATAACTTTTTAAATTCCGGCGTTCACATCTCCTCTGATAGAAAGTTTGTTGAAGCATTATATACAGATTGGGCCGAGACATATGATCAAGAAATTGAAGAGAATAGATACGCTACACCAAATAGAATAGCGTCAATCTTATTTAAAATTATAGCCAATAAGAATGTTAAAGTTTTAGACTACGGGTGCGGTACGGGGCTATCCGGGCTCGCTTTAAAAAAAATTGGATTTGAGAATTTAGTTGGCATCGATCCGTCCAGCGAGATGCTTAGTAAAGCGGAGGAGAAAAAAATTTATAAGTCTTTAATTAATCTTAATTTAGATATCCCTAACCCAATAAATAAGGGTGAATATTCCATTATTATTGGAAGTGGTTTAATGGGGCCTGGCGCTGCACCCATAGAATTGTTTGATACTGTAATGTCACTATTAAATTCGGGAGGAAGCTTTATATTTTCTTTGAATGACAAGGCGCTTTCTATTCCTGCTTATCCAAACAAATTAAATAACTATATAAAGGACAAAAAAGGGAAGATCCTTTATAAAGAATATGGTCCACATCTGCCCGGAATCGGACTCAAGGCCATGATTTATTTCGTAACAAAAAAATGACTTTTAGAACGAGATTTGCTCCTTCACCAACTGGTGAATTGCATCTTGGCCATGCCTACTCCGCATTATTTGCAAGAAATTTGGCAAAAAAGAATTCCGGTGAGCTATTACTTAGGATAGATGACTTAGACCATTTGAGGTCAAGGAAAGTTTTTGAGGATAAAATCTTCGAAGATCTGCGATGGTTAAATATAAATTGGACTGGGGAAGTTCTATACCAGTCTAGGAGAACACACATTTATATGGAGAGTTTGAGAAAACTTTGGGAACTTGGTTTACTATATAAATGCTCATGCTCCCGCAGAGATATTAAAGATGCTGTAACGGCTCCACATTATGGGGAACCTCAGTTTGGGCCAGACGGGTATGTATATCCTGGTACTTGCAGGAACAAGGATACTAATGAGAACTTCGATTTAGTGAATAATTCTGCATTAAGACTGAATATGAGAAAAGCTTGGGAACATTTAAATCTAAAGTTTTTGTCATTTAATGAGCGTCAGAAAGCATTACAAAATGGAAGTACCAAGCAATTTTTTTCTAGGGAAGAGGCAATCACCACTATTGGTGATGTTGTGATATCACGAAACAATCTAGCAGCGTCTTATCATTTATCAGTAGTCATAGATGACGCAACCCAGAAAATAAATCACGTTGTTAGGGGTGAGGATCTATTTGAGGCGTCAAAAATACATACTATTTTGTACACCCTTCTCAAGCTACCCGTACCAGCATACTACCATCACAAATTAATAACAGACTCGCAAGGAGAACGTTTAGCTAAACGCAATAAAGCAAAATCATTATCTTACCTCAAAAGCAAAGGTATGACTAAAAAAAATATACTAGAATTAATCAACTTATAAAGCTATTCAAGGTCTAGAATAAAAAGTTATAAACTGTTATCAAATATTGAAAATTCATATTCTTGAGGTCACTAAATTGCCAAGTAATACAGATATGATAAAACTTTATTCTCAAAAGATCCTATCATTAGCAACAGAGCTACCTTTTACATCACCTTTAAAAGACCCCGATATTTCAATTACAAAACGTTCCCCAGTTTGTGGATCTACAATTTCGATCGAACTTAAAGTAAACAATAATCATATTAGTGAATTCTCTCAAGAAGTTAAAGCCTGTGCTTTGGGCCAAGCTGCAGCCACAATCGTTGCTAATTCAATTATTGGTATATCCTTTAATGAAGTCCGGACAGCTCGAGTTCAATTACTTAATATGCTAAAAAATAACGGTAAAACACCAGATCAGCCATTTGAGGAACTTGAGGTACTAACACCTGCAAAAGACTATAAAAACCGGCATGCATCTATAATGCTATCACTTGAAGCGATAACAGAAGGTTTGGAAAGTTTAAATTAGTTTTTTTCCATACGGATTAAATCCGTAGCGAACCTTTTATAGAGATTTAATAAATCTAAATCTTTTAAAAACCCGGTATATTAAGCCCACCAGCAATTATAATGATTATTGCAACTATACCAAAAATATCTGTGATCGACTCTCTAAACGAACCATTAAAAATATATCTAAAATCTTCTAACATCGTAATCCTCATAAAATCAAACTAGTCCTTTTTCCTATTATATAAAAAAGAACAAATCAAGAACAAAATTACTCAGCCTACCTTTAGTAGTTTTACTACCTCATTTTTTTCCATCAACCATAACAGAACTCGCGCAGCTCTACCTCGGTCTCCTCGTAATTTTGGATCTTCGAGAGTTAATTTCCTAGCGTCGCTATGCGCAACCTCCATAAGATCACTCTGAGTCGCCAAATTAGCGAAAAAAAACATGGGTGTGCCGCTCTGAGCAGTACCAATTAAATCTCCTGAGCCTCTCATATTTAAATCCTGCTCAGCAATTTCGAAACCATCTTCCGTTCGACGCACAGTGTCTAACCGTCTATACCCAGCTTCTGATAATGGATGCTCATACATCAATAAACAATTAGAAACCAAATTTCCACGGCCGACCCTTCCTCTAAGTTGATGTAATTGAGATAAACCAAAGCCCTCCGCTCTTTCAATAACCATAATTGTTGCACTGGGAACGTCCACCCCGACTTCAATAACGGTGGTAGCCACTAATACCTTCGTAACACCAGAAGCGAATGCCTCCATAGCTTTGTCTTTTTCTCTATTAGACATCTGGCCATGAACTAAACCGACTATTCCCTTACTAAAATGTTTTAATAAACTCTTAAACCTTACTTCCGCCGAAATTTTATTATTTAGTTCGCTCTCTTCAACCAGCGGACATACCCAATAAGCCTGATTCCCATTTTTTACAGCTACTGATAACTTTTCAATAACTTCAGAAAGACGTTTATTTGAAACTATTACTGTTTTTATTGGTTTTCGGCCAATAGGTTTCTCAGCAATTATTGAAATTTCCATATCACCATAATTTGCCAATGCTAACGACCTCGGTATTGGTGTGGCTGTCATAACCAAAACATCCGCAAAAAAACCTTTATTAATTAATTCTTCGCGTTGTTTTACTCCAAAACGGTGTTGTTCATCGATAATAACTAATCGAAGATTCGAAAAAATTACATCTTTTTGAAAAACGGCATGAGTCCCAATTAATATTTGGATCTTATTTTCATGCAACGCTTTGAGTTTTTTAACTCTCTTCTCTCCCGTATCCCTACCAGTCAAAGTTTCTATTTTTAGTCCTATTAAAACTGATAGTTCTAAAAAGTTTTCAAAGTGTTGATGTGCCAATATTTCGGTTGGCGCCATTATGACACCCTGCCCTCCATCGTTTACGGCTGTTACTAATGCCAAGAAAGCTACGATTGTCTTACCCGCTCCGACATCTCCCTGTAGCAATCTATTCATTCGTGAAGGTGCAGCCATATCCAATAATATTTCTCTCAGAACTTTTTTTTGCGCATAAGTTAAAGAATACCCTAATTTAGAAATAACCTTATCCCGCAATAACTTACCACCTTTTGTTGAAAGACCTTTTTGAGTTCGATACCGAATTCGAGCTAGAGCTAAAGAAAGCTGATGAGAAAATAATTCATCATAAGATAAACGTTCACGAGATGGACTCTCTAAAGCTAAAGTAAATTCTGAGTTTGGAGTATGAGCTTTTTCAATTGCTTCAGTCCAGCTGGGCCAACCAGCTCGATCTTTTTGATTTTTATCAATCCATTCTTTCAATATGGGAAGACATTCGATAGATTGTCGAACAGTTTTAAAAAAAAGTTTTTGTGTTAAACCCTGTGTCAAAGGATATACTGGCTCATGTCTTGGTATATCAGCTTTTAATTTTTTATTTCCAGTTTTTGCCGGAACTATATAGTCAGGGTGAACAATTTGAAACAAGCCATCAAACATTTCAACTTTACCTGAAACCACTTTACGAGAACCAACCGGAAGCAGACTTTCTAGATATTTTTTTTGTGCTCTGAAATATATTAATTTAAAAATACATTGAGAATCTTTAACGCTTATAGCGTAAGGCTTAGAATTTTCTCTTGGTTTTTGATGACAAATCACTTCTACCTCAACTTGGATCATGCTGGGGGTAACAATATTGGCCACAGACTCTACGGGCTTTCTATCAATATATGAAACGGGCAAGGTAAATAGGATATCTCTCACCTTTCGAATATTAATTCGTTCAAAATTTTTAACTGTACTTTCACCAACACCTTTCAAACTACGTGTTGGGGCGAACAAGGGGAATAAAATTTCTGGTCTAGTTACCATCTAATCTTACTCTAATGAGATTAATTTTTGCCATTTATTTTCATCAATGATTTCTATCCCTAATTGTTCTGCTTTACCTACTTTAGACCCAGAACCCTTACCTGCCACTAAGATATCAGTTGTTGAGGATACAGCACCCAAAACCTTCGCCCCTAATTCTTCAGCACGCACTTTAGCTTCCGCTCTACTCATATTCTCAAGCGTTCCGGTAAAAACTAATAATTTACCATCAATTTTTGAATTACGATTAATTTGAGGTTCCACACTTTTAATCGAAAGATTTGCGACCAGTTTTTCTATTTCTTGCAATTGCTTAGGATGACAAATTGTTGATATCAGGGATTGAACCATCACATCCCCGATTCCATCAATCTGAGTTAAACTTTCTAAAGCAGTGATATTTCCATCGTTAGCATCTTTAATAACTTCTAAGAATTTGTCCCAGCTTAAATAGTGTTTAGCCAAAAGTCCTGAGACCTGTTCTCCAATATGACGAATACCCAAAGCGAAAATAAACTTTTGTAAGCTAATTTCACGTTTTTCTTCAATTGCTATAAATAAGTTCTCAGCTGATTTTTTGCCCCACCCATTTCTATCTTTTAACTTTTTAATATTTAGTTGATCTCGTTTCTGAAGTGTAAAAATATCGGCAGGTTCTTTTATTTGAAGCACTTCATCATTATAGAACATTTCTATCTGCTTTGCCCCTAAACCATCAATATCAAATGTGGACCGACCAACAAAATGTTTCAGTCTTTCAATTTTTTGAGCAGAGCAGGTCAAAAAAGCATTACATCGCCTTACAGCATCACCCACTTCTCTTTTGGTTATTGATCCACACGAAGGGCATTTTAATGGGAAAAGATATGGTACCGAGTCCTTTGAACGCTTGGATACATCTATTTCGGCTATTTTTGGAATAACATCTCCTGCTCGATATATTTGTACTAGGTCACCGATCCGAATGTCTCCACCATCCCTTAAATTTTTGCCCTTTGAATCTAACCCTGAAATATAATCCTCATTATGCAAGGTTGCATTTGAAACAACAACACCTCCAACTGTCACCGGCAATAATCTTGCAACAGGAGACATTGCACCAGTCCTTCCTACTTGAATTTCAATGGCTTGAAGTTTTGTCCAAGCTAGTTCGGCTGCAAATTTGTGAGCTATAGCCCATCTTGGAGTTGTAGATCTAAATCCTAGTCTTTTTTGATATTTTAGGTTATTTATTTTATATACCACTCCATCTATATCATAACCTAACGTACTTCTTGAGAGTTCAATATGTTTATAATGCTCTATAAGCCTTTCGACGGTATTACAAATTTTTGTCAAAGGGTTAATCTCAAAACCTAACTGCTCGAGGTGATTAACCGACTCACTATGTGTTTCTCCAAGAGGCTTGCTCAATAACCCCCAGGAGTAAGCCATAAATTTTAGGGGCCTTTCCTGGGTGATGCTGGAATCCAACTGTCGGAGTGACCCTGCTGCTGCATTACGAGGGTTTGAAAAAACTTTTAAACCACTTTCTAAATTTGACTTATTAAGCATTTCAAAATCAGAGTGATTCATATATATTTCTCCTCTAACTTCTAAGATCTCTGGAACATCTTCAAGAACTTGGGGTATACTTGGGATTACGCGGGCGTTATTAGTGACGTTTTCCCCAACTTCACCATCTCCTCTTGTTACACCATAAACTAACTTGCCCTTTTCATACATTAACGAAAGCGATAACCCATCAATCTTAGGTTCTGCCACATAAGAAATAGTTTCATTTTTATTTAAACTCAGGAACTTACGAATCCGTTCATCAAAATCACTAATATCTCTTTCATCAAACGCATTTCCAAGTGAAAGCATTGGTACCTTATGAGTTATTTTTGCAAATCCACTTAATAATGGCCCTCCGATATCGTTACTAACACTATTTTGGAGTTTTAAATGAGGAAAAAAGCTTTCTAGCTCTAAATTACGCTTTTTTAATTCATCAAACTCAGCATCAGAAATTTTAGGGGAGTCATGAGTATGGTAATCTTCATTTGCTTTTTTTATAAGCTTAGAAAGCAATTTCAATTCCTCTAAAGCCTTCGTGTCTGAAAGACTCTTAACTGATTTTTGCATATCCGTTTTCCTGTTTTAACAAAGTCATTGAGCCAATTAGAATATTCTAAAATTTCTTATTATTAAAAATACACTAATAATTTTGTATTTTCCACTAGTAAAAGGGTATACAAATGGCTCAAAGTACTTCAAAGCACTAGACTGAATATTACGATTGATTTAAATTAACTTTCTTTGAGTTGTATATGGCTTTTGATATCTCCAATAATAAATTGAACTCATTAGGCTTTGACAAACCCCCAGAAGAAACGACGGTTGTAGTAGCAATGTCTGGTGGAGTTGATAGTTCAGTTGTTGCTGCCTATCTCTCAGAGCAGGGCTATAAGGTGATCGGAATAACATTACAATTATATGATCATGGACAGGCATTAGCAAAAAAAGGCGCTTGTTGCGCCGGTCAGGATATACAGGACGCCAGACGCGTCGCAAATATGATGAACTTTCCACATTATGTATTAGACTATGAAAATTCTTTTAAAAATGCCGTAATAGATGAATTTGCCGATAGTTATTTAGCAGGCGCAACACCGGTGCCATGTATCAGGTGCAATGAGAGAGTGAAGTTTAAAGACTTACTCGAAACTGCCAAGGATCTTGAGGCTGACTGTATGGCTACTGGTCATTATATACAGAGAAAAATAGGGCAAAACGGTGCAGAACTGCATACGGCAATAGATCTTCAAAAAGATCAAAGCTACTTTCTATTCTCAACAACACAACAACAATTAGATTACCTTAGGTTTCCACTTGGACAATTACACTCCAAAACTGAAACAAGAGCCCTCGCTAAAAAATATGGTTTAGATATAGCTAATAAACCAGATAGTCAGGATATTTGTTTTGTACCGAATGGGAATTATTCTGCTGTAATAGAAAAGCTACGACCAGGAGCTTCTGAGCCAGGAGAAATAGTATCTGAAACTGGTGTAGTGATGGGTTTCCATTCTGGTATAATCAATTATACCGTTGGGCAGAGAAGAGGTTTAGGAATAGGGGGCGAAAAAAATCCCCTTTATGTATTGAAGTTGGATGTGAACAAGCGGCAAGTAGTTGTTGGACCACGCCAATCTCTCGGTGTAAAAAGTTTTTATGCAAAAGAGGTAAACTGGTTGGGCAGTAGACCATTCAAAAGTCAAAAATGTTGGTCATTGCGTGTCAAAATAAGATC
This sequence comes from Paracoccaceae bacterium, assembly GCA_049602715.1. GTDB lineage: Bacteria > Pseudomonadota > Alphaproteobacteria > Rhodobacterales > Rhodobacteraceae. The sequence goes on from JBMYRX010000010.1 coordinate 34,745, forward strand.
AACTCAAGAACATCAAAAAGCAAGAATAAAGCCTATTTCTGATACAGAAGCTCTAATAGAGTTAGAAAAATCAGAAGAAGGCGTATCTAAAGGCCAAGCGTGCGTTTTTTATGATAAAAATAATACTAGAGTTTTTGGTGGTGGATGGATAAATTAAAAATCACTGACAGATCATAAATAACTATAAGGTCAAAAATGACAGACAGCATTGATTATACAAAAAAAAATGGAAATGGCGATGAGAGGGTTAATCTCTGAGACTATGTCAAATGTAGAAAAGAATGGTCTTCCGGGAAACCACCATTTTTTTATAACCTATGATCCAAAATTTCCAGGTACAAAAATTAGTGATTGGTTATTAGAAAAATACCCTGAAGAAATGACAGTGATAGTTCAAAATTGGTTTGAAGGATTAAAAGTTTATAAAGAATATTTTGAAATAACCCTTAACTTCGGAGACAGCCCAGAAAGCCTAGTAATATATTTTGAATCTATTATAAGTTTTGTTGATCCGTCAGTCGAATTTGGATTAAAATTCGAAAGGAATAGAAGTACAACCAGTCAAGAGGTTGAAGAGGAATCTGAGGAGAAAAACCAACCAGAATTTAAAGATACAAAAGTAATAAACCTTGATAAATTTCGTTCAAAAGACAATAAATAAAGTTAGAAATATAATAAAAAAGCTTATAAAACATGATACAATTCTTTATTTTATAGCGGAGAATTTAAATGACAGAAGTTCGTACTGAAACAGACAGTTTTGGTCCAATAAATGTACCTATAGGAAAATATTGGGGAGCTCAAACGCAGCGTTCACTAATGAATTTCCCTATAGGCTGGGAAAAACAACCTTTAGAACTAATTAAAGCGTTAGGTGTAATTAAAAAGGCTTGTGCTATTTCCAATAAAAATTCTGGTAAGTTAAAAAACCAGTATGCGAATGCAATAATAATGGCTGCTGACGAAGTCATAGACGGTAAACTAAATGATAACTTTCCCTTGGTAGTCTGGCAAACTGGGTCTGGCACGCAATCCAATATGAATGTTAATGAGGTTATAGCTAATAGAGCAATAGAGCTATTAGGAGGAAAGATTGGGTCGAAAAAGCCTATTCACCCAAATGATCACTGTAATATGGGTCAATCTTCAAATGACACCTTCCCTACGGCGATGCATGTTGCAACTGCTATGGAGGTCATAAATACTTTATTACCAAAACTTAAACATCTAAAGGCAGCTCTAAAAGTTAAAGAGGATGAGTTTGCAAGTATTATCAAAATCGGTCGCACCCATACTATGGACGCAACACCACTTACCTTGGCGCAGGAGTTCTCTGGTTATACTCAACAAGTTGAAAATGGAATAAATAGGATAGATAGAGCATTGGGAAGTATTTTGGAATTAGCCCAAGGTGGTACAGCTGTAGGTACCGGATTAAGTACGGAAAAAGGTTGGGATAAAGAGGTAGCAAAACAAATTTCAAAAATTACCAAAATTCCTTTCAAGTCAGCACCAAACAAATTTGAAGCGCTTGCCGCTCATGATGGAATAATAGAAATGTCAGGAGCAATAAAAACTATAGCAGCGAGCATTTTCAAAATTGCAAATGATATTAGATTTTTAGGGTCGGGTCCCAGAAGCGGTTTAGGGGAATTAATTCTACCTGAAAATGAACCTGGATCTTCTATAATGCCAGGCAAAGTGAATCCGACACAGTGTGAAGCAATAACCCAAGTTTGCATTCATATTCTCGGAAATGATGCTGCAATAGGTTTCGCAGGCTCACAAGGGCATTTTGAATTAAACGTTTACAAGCCAATGATGGCGTATAACCTACTTCAGTCCATTAAGCTTTTAGGAGACGCGTCATTAGCCTTTACAGATAATTGTGTGATTGGAATAAAAGCAGACAAGCAGCGTATCAGAGTGTTAATGGAAGAAAGTCTAATGCTTGTTACAGCACTGGCTCCCCATATAGGCTATGATAACGCAACTCTCGTTGCAAAAAAGGCTCATAAAAACAAAACAACGCTCCGGGAGGAAGCTATAAATCTTGGGTTTGTGTCTGACAAAGACTTTGATAAGATGGTTGTTCCCGAAAAAATGATAGGGCCAAAATAAGCTTTAAAGATTTCATGATAATATCATAATAATAAGTATTATAAAAATGTTGACAAAACCGAAGAAGCGTTCAATTAGGCTAAAAAAGCATAATACATCAGTTAGTTTAGAAGATCCATTTTGGGATTCTTTAATAGAAATCGCTAGAAAAAAAAATAAAGGTGTGAATTTCTTAATATCCGAGATAGACGAGAGCAGAGGCGTAAATTGTGGATTAGCTTCAGCAATACGAGTATTTATACTAGACCATTATAAAACAACTAAAAATATATAAGGGTCATTTCTTTTGGAAAAGATAGTTGGGTATGAAACACTGGGATAGAGTATTAAATACTGATGGGTTACTATGTCCCTTGCCTGTTTTAAAAGCCCGAAAGGTTTTAAAGGAAATGAAAACTGGTGACATACTTAAACTTCACGTAGATGATCCAGCCGGGATTGTAGATATTCCTTATTACTGTAGTGAGACTAACAACAAAATTATAGAAACAAAAATTAAGAATAAAAACCAAATTTATCTAATACTCAAAGGTTGAAGATTCAAATTGAAACGTTTTACTTTTTTCAAAAATTTAATTTTAACCGTGTTCCGAGCTTTTAAAAATATTCTCGGTTGTTTCTGCCGACGGCCACTTAACATGTTCTTCTTCCAATAGCTTCAATAGCTGTTTGCGTCTTATCATAGCAGAGTCGTAATTTGATTTTTTAACTGGGCCAAAACCCCTTATTTGCATTGGCAGGCGAGCCAAAGAAACAGCCAATTCTGTATTCAATGAGTTCTTCTCCAGCAAACCTTCTAAATCCTTTTCATACTGTTCTATCAAGGATCTTTCCATTTTACGTTCTGCAGAATAGCCAAAGGGATCAAAGATACTTCCTCGTAAAAACTTAAATTTTGAAAGTATACCAAAAATATTTTCTATAAAGCTTCCAAATTCCCTTTTTAAAGGACGACCATTACTACTAATCCGAGAAATTAGTGGCGGTGACAAATGATATGTAATTTTCATATTACCAGCAAACTCATTTCTGAGTTTTACAGCTGTTTTTTTATGTAGTCTGGCGACTTCATATTCATCTTTGTAGGAAAGAACTTTATGATAGCCTTCCGCCACGGCCTCACCTATTTCTGTGCCTTTGAACTTATCAACGAATTTCGTATATTTATTAGCCAGAGATGTTGATTGATACTCTTTAAGATGCTCGGACCTAAACGATATCTTTTCTTTGAGAGTTTTAGGTAACTCAACTACGGTTGCATCAAGCCTTCTTTCCACGTCATTTGGAAAAACCACTGCCCATCGGCCAACTTCAAACGCTTTCAAATTTAACTTCACGGCAGCACCATTAAGTTTAATTGATTTGACAATTGAATCATACGATAAAGGGATCATCCCAGACTGCCATGCTGCTCCAAAAATCACCATATTCGAAAAAATAGAGTCTCCTAAAATCGATTTGGATAAATTTGTAGAATCCAAAAAATTCACCATATTTTTCAGACGAGCCTCCAAAGATAAAATCAATCTATCATTTGGTACGACGAAATCAGTATCTCTGGTAAATTCTCCGGTTATTATATCGTGGCTATTTACGACAGCCTTAGTCCTGCCTTCCTTCATCAGAGAGAGTGTTTTAAAACCGGCAGTTACAACTAAATCTCCACCGATCACCGCATCAGCCTCCCCTATTGCTATTCTTATAGCACTTATATCGTCTGGTTTATTTGACAAACGACAGTGAATGTGGACGGCTCCACCTTTTTGAGCTAGTCCAGCCATTTCCATCATACCAGCACCCTTGTTGTCTAGATGAGCTGCCATAGCCAAAATAGCACCAATCGTTACGACCCCAGTTCCACCGACCCCTGTGATTATTATGTTATGAGTCCCGTCTATTAATGGTATAACGGGCGGAGGTAAGTCAGGTAGAACAGTTTCAGCTGTAACCTGAGACTTCACTTTTGCACCTGATACAGTAACAAAAGATGGACAAAAACCTTGTACACAACTGAAGTCTTTATTGCATGATGATTGATCAATTGCACGTTTGCGGCCAAATTCAGTTTGGACTGGAATAATTGAAACACAATTCGATTGTACCCCACAGTCTCCACAACCTTCACATACATCAGTGTTTATAAAAACTCTTTTATCTGGGTCTGGGAAATCTCCACGCTTTCGTCTACGTCGTTTTTCAGCCGCACAAGTCTGTACGTAAACTATTGCTGAAACGCCGATAAATTCTCTCAAATTTCGTTGAACTTTGTCTAATTCAGCACGTTCATATAATTCGATGTCAGCCGCAAAACCGTTATCGTCAATATCTTCCTTCTCATCGTATACAACTACAATTTTTCTAACACCAAAAGCTCTCAACTCCTCTACAATTCTAGTTGAGTCAAGGTTTCCATCGTTACCTTGACCACCTGTCATTGCAACTGCATCATTAAAAAGAATTTTGTAGGTTACATTTACGTTTGCTGCTACTGCCGCTCTGATGGCTTGAATTCCAGAATGATTATAAGTGCCGTCACCTATGTTCTGAAATACATGATTTCTTGAAGAAAATGGTGCCTCACCTATCCAATTGGCGCCTTCTCCGCCCATATGAGTATACCCTAAAGTATCTCTATCCATCCATTGAGCCATATAGTGACAACCTATACCCGCATAAGCCCTAGACCCTTCAGGTATTTTTGTAGATGTATTGTGAGGACAGCCTGAACAAAAATATGGAATTCTGGTGACAATCTCACTCGTGTTTTCAGCTTTTCTGGACTGAGCGATAAGGTTCAAATTTGATATGATTTTGTCAGAACCACAGCCTTCCTCAATTAAAATATTTCCAATTTTTTGAGCTATTTCAACTGGGTCTAGAGCGAATTTTGCGGAAAATAATTCTAACCCATGTTTCTTTCCCCCGTATACTCGCTTTCCCTCGCGATTATCAAATATCGATTCCTTTATTTGCCCTTCTAAAATTTTTCTTTTTTCTTCTACAACTACAATTAGATCTAGTTTTTTGGCCCAAATATCAAATGAGACCGTGTCAAGCGGCCAAATTTGTCCTACTTTATATAAAGTTATTCCAAACCGACTTGCTTCATATTCATCTAAGCCTAAAAGTGATAGGGAATGAATTAGATCCAACCAGTTCTTTCCAGCAGCGACGAGTCCAATCTTAGGTCTTTTACCTCCAGACCAAATACACTTATCAATTTTATTTTCCCTAGCAAAACTCTTAGCTGCATCGATCTTATATTCTATCAACCTTGCTTCTTGGTCTTCAGGTTGATCTACCAACCTAATATTTAGACCACCATCTGGCATTTTTAATTTTGGTTCACTGAATGACATTCTATTGATATTA
>JBMYRX010000011.1:0-39902 GCA_049602715.1 Paracoccaceae bacterium
TAATCAGGATTTAAACCAGAGTAAAACAACAAATAGTAAAATAGAAAATAAAAAAGTCGAAAACAAAAATGTTTTACCACCCAAAAAAAAATCATCTGTTAAGACCGTAAATATCACCACAAAAAAAATTGAACAAAAACTAATTGAATTTCTTAAGCCTGTAGATGGTGTTATCTTGCAACCATATAAAAGAGACTTAAACGACGGCATTGATATATCAGCTACCAGCGGTACTGCCATCATAGCTGTTGCAGATGGTAAGGTAGTGGCTATCACCAAAGACACAGAGCAGCGATCTATCTTAATATTACGACACTTCGGTAACTTATTAACCATCTATGCAAATATTTCAGAAATATTAGTTGAAAAAGGCGAAAACGTCCAAGCTGGTCAAAGAATAGCCAGTATTTCTGATGGTAAGCCATCTTTTTTACATTTTGAAGTCCGAGAAGGCTTAGAAAGTGTAAACCCTAATAAATATATTAAATATTAATTTCCTGTCTTCCTGCTAGATCTAAGAAATACTGCCAGGCAACTCTTCCAGATCTCCCTCCTCTGGTCTGTTGCCACTCAATTGCTTCAGCAATCATTAAGTCTTTGTTGATAGTAAGTCCATATTTTTTGCAATACCCTTCTATCATCTGTAAAAATTCTTCTTGTGAACATGGATGAAAACCTAACCATAACCCAAACCGATCAGACAAAGATACTTTCTCTTCTACAGCTTCCGATGGATTGATTGCGCTTCCAGCTTCATTTTCGATCATATCACGGGGCATCAAGTGTCGACGATTTGAGGTTGCGTAAAAGATCGTATTTTTAGGGCGCCCTTCTATTCCACCATCTAAGACTGTTTTAAGAGATTTGTAATGCTCATCATCAATTGAAAAACTCAAGTCGTCACAGAATAATATAAACCGCTCACTATGATCCTTTAAGTATGCTAATAATTGGCCAATCGAGGACAGATCCTCTCGGTAAATTTCAACTAATTTAATTGATAGTTCACTTGCTTGTATTTTGTTAAAGATAGATTTCACTAATGAGGACTTCCCCATGCCACGTGCTCCCCATAATAAAGCATTATTGGCTGGAAACCCTCTAGCAAACTGATAGGTGTTTTGCAGTAAGATTTCTCTAGCACGATCAATACCCAACAAAAGATCTAAGTCTATGCTGTTAATATCGTCGACAACTTTAAATCTGTTTGGTTTAACATTCCATGAGAACGCACTACCTTTCGTGAAGTCCATAGCAAGCGTATCGGGTGGTGAAATTCTTTCTAAGGCGTCTGCGATTCGACCTAAAAACTCATCTGACATGAATAAACCTATATCTATCCATCTTTATCGTCATCCTCGAACCATAACCCTTCTTCTTTCAATTTTTTTTCTCTCTTTTTTTCAACATGACGCACCAAAAGGATAGAAACCTCATAAAGACCGTACACAACAACAAAAAGAATAATTTGTGTTATTACATCTGGTGGTGTAACGAGTGCCGCTACGACTAATATAGCGACGACCGCATATTTACGAACATTAGCCAGTCCCCCAGAGGATACTAAGCCCGCTTTCCCCATTAATGTTAATAAAACCGGTAACTGAAAAGTAAGGCCAAACGCTATAATAAATTTAATTGTAAGGCTTAAATATTCCGCGACAGAACCCTGAAACGTAATTCCTGGATCCCCAAGCGCGGAACCTTCTCCTTTAACATGCTCCCCAGCTGACCCAATCTGTTGGAAACCCAAAAAGAAATCAAATGCCAAAGGGATCACAACGTAAAAAGCAAAAGCAGATCCCAAAAAAAACATCACTGGGGATGCAATTATAAAAGGTAAAAAGGCAGATTTCTCATTTTTATATAAACCAGGAGCGACAAACCGCCAAAGTTGCGAAGCTATTATAGGAAAAGAAAGTATTAGTCCCCCAAGAAGAGAGATACGAATCGCTACAAAAAAACCTTCCTGGAGTTTAATGAGTATTAAACCACAATCCTGCCCTCGTTCTAATAGTTCGTTACAGATTGGATGCGTTAGAAAATTAAAAATTGGGTTCCAGACAGTAAAACAAATTACCATACCAACGATAAAGGCTAATACTGATTTTATCAAACGCGAACGCAATTCAGTTAAGTGCTCTATTAACGGTGCACCACTAGATTCTACTTCCTCAGAATTTATATCAGAGTTCATTTTTTTGAGCCCAACGTATCAGGAGTGTTTTTTACAGTCTTTTTGTTAGTTTTCCGTTTTTTTGGGGTTTTAGTCAAATTTTCAGTATTCTTCTCAATCACCTTTTTGGGACTGTTATTCTCATGTTCTCCTTTATCAGAACTTTTTTTGAGCAGTTCATTTACTTTTGCTTTATTTGTTTCAACCTCTTCAGATCTCTTTTTTGCAAGCTTCTCAGTTTCCGAGCCCGGCGTATAACTATTAAAATCAACTGCTTGTTTTACGGCATCAAGTCCCATTTTTTTTGGGTCAGCGATACTTCGAAGACTTGAGGTTAGATCCCCCACGCCAGCGTCATCAGCGGCATCTTCCATCGCTCGAGTAAACTCTCTAGCCATTTTTCTGATCTTTCCAGTTGCCTGTCCCAAAGTCCGAAACATACCGGGAAGTTCTTTTGGACCCACCACAATCAACGCGACCAAACCAATTAGTAGAAGTTCAGTTGAACCCATATTATGCCCTCAGATAACTATAAATTATTATACTTTTTCTTTATCATCTTTAGGTGTTACGTCTTTTGCATCTTCACTAACGGGTGTCTCAATTTCTTTCTTTGTATCATCAACACCTTTTTTAAATGCTGTTATACCTTTACCTACTTCACCCATTAATGAGGATATTTTCCCACGACCAAATAACACTAGCACAACTACTGCGATTAATAGAAGGCCTACCGGTCCAATATTATTAAACATTTTTTCTCTCCAATTCACTGTCAACCAAGACAACCATTATATTTTACGAGCTCAAAAATCTACGAAAATCATTAAAGGATCAATCGTTAACATTTAAGATCTGATAAGTTAAATATCATAATCTTGCCTTATCGGCATCTTAATCAAGATAATCAACCTATAACTTTATCTAATAGACTGTTAATATTGCACAGTAGTCCCTACTTGTTCAACGCAAAAAAAACTAGTTAAACTATCCTATATTCAGCCTTTACTCCACTTGCCGACAAATTAAGATGACTTTAAGAACTACATAACTAGAAAAATTGGAAAAAAACTTTATGATAAAACGTTATTCCCGCCCAGAAATGGTAAAGATTTGGTCTTCAGAGACAAAATTTAAGATATGGTATGAGATCGAAGCTTACGCATGTGAGGCTCAAGCAGCACTAGGTGTTATACCAGCCAGTTGCGTTGAGGCGATATGGAAAGCAAAAGATATAAAGTTTGATATCGATAGAATAGATGCCATCGAGGCTGAAACAAAACATGATGTAATAGCGTTCCTTACACATCTTGCAGAGCTAATTGGTCACGAAGATGCTCGGTTTATACATCAGGGCATGACCAGTTCAGATGTACTAGATACAACGCTTAATGTGCAGTTGGTTCGCTCCACGGATATATTATTAGATGGTTTCGAGTCACTCTTAATAGCACTTAAAGCAAAAGCGTATCTCTTCAAAAACACTGTTCGTATAGGAAGATCTCACGGGATTCACGCAGAGCCAACAACAATGGGGCTTACATTTGCGCGATTTTATGCTGAAATGAAGCGAAATAAGCAACGTTTAATAGTAGCCCGACAAGAGATCGCAACAGGAGCAGTCTCAGGAGCAGTAGGTACCTTCGCAAATATAGATCCCAGCGTTGAAGAATATGTATGCAAAAAATTAAACCTGCTTCCAGAAACAATAAGTACACAGGTAATACCGCGAGACAGACATGCTGCTTACTTTAGTACTCTCGGTGTAATAGCAAGTTCGATAGAAAATATAGCTCTCGAAATACGTCATATGCAAAGAACTGAGGTACTAGAAGCAGAGGAATTCTTTTCAAAAGGTCAAAAAGGCTCCTCTGCAATGCCTCATAAACGCAATCCTGTGCTTACTGAAAACTTAACAGGATTGGCAAGACTGGTAAGAATGTCAGTTATCCCCGCTCTAGAAAATGTTTCTTTGTGGCATGAGCGAGACATATCTCATTCATCTGTCGAAAGAGCAATAGCTCCAGATACTACAATCACTCTCGATTTTGCTTTAACAAGGATGACATCTGTCATAGAAAACCTTGTTTTATATCCCGATCAAATGCTTAAAAATATGAATAAGTTCAGAGGGTTAATAATGTCTCAAAGAGTTCTACTGGCGTTAACTCAAGGTGGGTTAAGCAGAGAAGATAGCTATAAATTAGTTCAACGAAATGCAATGCGTGTATGGGAAGAAGGCAAAGATTTTGAAACCGAACTGTTAAATGACAATGAAGTTAGACTTGTTCTCTCAAAAGAAGAAATTTCAGAAAAATTTGATCTAAACTATCATATTAAAAACGTTGATTATATCTTTGATAAGGTTTTTGGCACATAACTACTATTAAAATTATCAATTACACATAAAAATTATTGTAGATTGTTACCCAACATTTTCTCCTCGTTCCTTATCGTCGCCTGTGCGAGCTCCTCCGCAGCCTCATCCCACTCTATCGAAACAGGTTTTGATACCAATGCATGATTCAAAACATCTTCAACATGTGACACCGGAATTATTTCGAGTCCCTCTTTCAAATTATCTGGTATTTCCGGCAAGTCTTTTTCGTTTTCAGATGGGATTAGAACTGTCTTAATTCCTCCCCTTAACGCAGCGAGCAGTTTCTCTTTTAGACCACCAATACCCAAAGCATTCCCTCGCAGCGTTACTTCACCGGTCATAGCGATATCTTTACGCACTGGGATTTTGGTCAAAACCGAGACGATTGAAGTTACCATCGCGAGGCCTGCTGATGGCCCGTCTTTGGGAGTGGCTCCCTCTGGAACATGTACATGAATATCAATTTTATCAAAGCTAGTAGGTTTAAGACCTAACGTGGGACTAATCGACCGAACATATGAAGCGGCCGCATCAATCGACTCCTTCATAACATCACCTAATTTTCCAGTCGTTTTCATTCGACCCTTACCAGGTAATCGAAGTGCTTCTATAGACAATAACTCTCCCCCGACACTCGTCCATGCAAGCCCTGTAACAACACCTATTTGATCATCTTTTTCTGCTAGTCCAAACCTAAATTTAGCTACACCTAAATGGCTCTCAAGGTTATCAGAAGAAACAGTTACTGAAGTACTCTCTTTTTTAACTATTTTCGTTACAACTTTGCGTGCGATTTTTGCAATCTCTCGCTCTAAATTTCGAACTCCCGCTTCACGGGTAAAATTTCTTATAATTCTTAGAATAGCTTCTTCTTTTAAATCGATCTCTTTATCTTTTAATCCATGGTTCTTTAACTGTTTTGAAATTAAATGGTGCTTTGCTATTTCTATTTTCTCATGTTCTGTATATCCGGCAAGCGTAATAATTTCCATACGATCTAGCAGAGGGGCCGGCATATTATATGAATTAGCTGTGGTCAAAAACATAACATCGGAAAGGTCGTACTCGACTTCTAAGTAGTGGTCTGAAAAAGTATTATTCTGTTCTGGATCTAATACTTCTAACATTGCGGATGCTGGATCTCCTCTGAAATCCTGTCCCATCTTGTCAATTTCATCCAATAAAATCAACGGGTTTGATGTCTTGGCTTTCTTTAAGGCTTGGATTATTTTACCAGGCATAGAACCAATATAAGTGCGACGGTGGCCACGTATTTCACTCTCATCACGCACTCCGCCCAGAGAAATACGTATAAACTCTCTTCCTGTTGCACGCGCTACAGACTTTCCTAAAGAAGTTTTTCCTACGCCAGGAGGACCTACCAAGCACATTATTGGCCCTTTTAATTTCTTAGATCTTTGCTGGACTGCTAAGTACTCAATAATTCTTTCTTTTACTTTCTCTAAACCATAGTGATCCTCATCTAAAACCTTCTCAGCTCTACCCAGATCTTTTTTGATACGGCTTCGCACATTCCAAGGAATACCTAAAACCCAGTCTAGATAATTTCTTACCACAGTAGCTTCAGCGCTCATCGGAGACATATTTTTTAATTTTTTAATTTCAGAATCTACTTTTTCTTTCGCCTCTTTAGATAATTTAAATCTTGTTGCTTTTTCTTCAAGTTCTGCAATTTCATTCTGACCTTCTTCGCCATCCCCTAATTCTTTTTGGATGGCTTTCATTTGTTCATTTAGGTAGTATTCTCTCTGCGTGCGTTCCATTTGGTTTTTTACTCGAGATTTTATTTTCTTTTCCACCTTTAACACACTCATCTCACCTTGCATTAACCCATAAACCTTTTCTAAACGTTCAGAGATACTAAGCGTTTCTAACAAGTCTTGCTTTTGGTCTATTTCCAAACCTAGATGACCCGCCACTAAATCCGCCAATTTATTAGCGTCAGTAGCCTCGGCAATAGAGTTCAAAGCTTCATCTGGTATATTTTTTTTAGCTTTAGCATATCTGGAAAATTCCTCTGCTACAGAACGCAGCAAAACGCTGGTTGCTGTTTCATCACCACTCAACTCTCTAATTTCCGATGCCGTTGCTTCGAAAAAATTATTATTTTCCAAAAAGCTAATTATTTTGACTCTGGTTCCACCTTCCACCAGCACTTTTACAGTTCCGTCAGGAAGCTTAAGAAGTTGAAGGACATTCGCTAAGACTCCTACTTTATAAATTCCATCTTCTTGCGGTTCATCTACAGAGGGATCAATTTGGCTAGATAGTAGTATTTGTCTATCGTTCTTCATAACCTCTTCCAGAGCTTTAACAGATTTCTCTCTACCTACAAATAAAGGAACAATCATGTGCGGAAAAACTACTATATCTCTTAGGGGTAAAACTGGGTAGTTCTCTATTGTTTTCTCAGTCATGCTCATTCCTCTAGTACATTATGTTACGATTTATTTTCTTTTATAACTTTTATGTGGGTCTTACTCGGTTGTGTTTCAAGGGTAATTTGTGATTGATTATGGAAGATGCTTTTATGTTTATTTATTCAGGTTTTCAGTTGTTAACTCTCGATTAGATAAAATTTAATCGACAAATATAATATCATACAGGTTCAAAGTCTCCTTTATTTAAGTTCTCAAAAAAATTTTTCTTAAATAAGTTAAATTTTTGTTGCTCTATTGACTCTCTAATCTTGCGCATTAATTCCTGATAATAGTGTAGATTGTGCCACGTCAACAACATCGAACTTATTATCTCATTAGCTTTAAAAACATGATTCAGATACGCCCTACTATAATTCAAACAACATGGACATTTACAACCAAACTCCAAAGGTCGTGGATCATTCATATGTCGAGAATTTTTAATATTTACCACTCCTCTATGCGTAAAAGCCTGTCCTGTTCGACCAGATCTGGAGGGTAATACACAGTCAAACATATCAACGCCCCGAGTTATTGCACCCACTATATCATCCGGTTTTCCTACACCCATTAAATACCTTGGTTTGTTTTCAGGTAAGAGATTGGGAGCATAATCTAGTACTTTAAGCATCAATTCCTGTCCTTCACCAACAGCTAAACCGCCGATGGCATATCCATCAAAATCCAAAGACTCAAGATATTTAGCACTCTCGATACGCTGATCTTTATTTACCCCACCTTGCTGAATGCCAAATAATGCGCGGTTAGGATCAAATCCAAACTCATCCTTTGATCTAGCAGCCCATCTCATTGATAGACGCATTGAGTCTAAGCTAGTTTTTTCATCACAAGGATAAGGAGTACATTCATCAAAGCACATCACTATATCAGATCCAAGCATTGTTTGGATCTGAATTGATCTCTCTGGGGTTACTAAATGGTTTGATCCATCAATATGTGATTTGAAGGTAACTCCTTTTTCAGTTAGTTTCCTCAACTTAGTGAGGCTCATAACTTGAAATCCACCAGAGTCAGTCAAAATTGGTCTATCCCAATTCATAAATTTGTGTAAACCTCCTAGGGCTTTTATTCGTTCAGCTGTCGGCCTTAGCATTAAATGATATGTGTTACCCAGAAGAATCTCTGCGCCAGTATCCTTGACGCTACTTGGCAACATAGCTTTAACTGTCCCAGCCGTTCCTACCGGCATGAAAGCAGGTGTCTGGATCGACCCTCGCAATGTTTGAATTTCACCTCTTCTGGCTTTGCCATCATGGTTTTTTAATAAGAATGAAAAATTTTTTTCCAATATATTTCTTTCCTAAATTAATTCTTATTCAAAAAGGGATGATACCCCTAGACGTTTTTCTTATCAAAGCATATATTCTTTTTAAATATATTTTGATATCATTACTATCAAGTTAATAAGATCGCTCCATTGAGAGAGGAATATATAGTGGAATTGAAGCCAAAGACAGTAGGCTCATATCAAGATGAAAAACTTGAAGGTCAGCCTTTAATTAAGCCGTCCTCGACTAATCATGATCTTCACGAAAGTATCGTTGATGCTTGTAGGTCAGTTTTTGACCCTGAAATTCCTGTAAATATCTTTGATCTTGGTTTAATTTATACTATCGAAATAAATACAGAAAATAGTGTCAATATATTAATGTCTTTAACTGCGCCTGGGTGCCCAGTAGCTGGAGAAATGCCCGGATGGGTAGCAAGCGCAGTGGAAATGGTCCCAGGAGTGAAAGAGGTTAAAGTTGAACTTATATGGGAACCCCCATGGGGTATGGAAATGATGACTGATGAGGCAAAACTAGAGTTAGGTTTTATGTAATGAACATAGGAAAAAGTAAAGATCCGGTTACACTAACAAAAAATGCCGTAGCGCAAGTTAAAAAACTAATGGAAAACGATAACCAATTTGGAGTAAAAATCGGTTTAAAAAAAGGTGGCTGTGCTGGTATGGAGTACACCATGGATACCATTACCGCAGCGGATCCAAACGATTTGATTATAGAGAAGGAGGGCGCTAGAATAATAATAGCACCAATAGCACAAATGTTTCTTTTTGGTACAGAAATTGATTATACAGTCGATATATTAGAAAGCGGATTCAAATTTACAAACCCCAATGTGACAGAAGAATGTGGCTGTGGAGAATCTATCAAATTTGAACCGGTATCTATAAAATAAAATTTATCAAGAGTTAGTTTATTCTTTTTAGCTGATACAGATAATTTATAAGTAGAGGTAAAACGTGGCAAAACGCCGAAAACTTATTGTTGGTAACTGGAAGATGAATGGCGTGCTTGCAGACTTGGTTGATTTCAAAAAAATTTCAAATAATATAAATCATAGTAGTATAGATATAATTATTGCACCTCCTGCAACACTGCTAAATGAATTTTCTAAAACCTTTAATAAAAAGAACATTTCACTATCAGGGCAAAATTGTCATGATAAAGGTGAAGGAGCATATACTGGAGAAATTTCTGCTAAGATGTTAAAAAATATTGGTGCAGATTATGTTATATTGGGCCACTCGGAACGTCGTTTAAATTATAATGAAACGGATCAACTAATACGAGCAAAAGCTTTATCGGCAATAGACAACAATTTAGTACCAATTATCTGTATAGGTGAAGATGCAAAGCAGTATAGATCTGACGAGACCTTAAATGTTATAGAAAAGCAGCTAAGTCTAGCAATAAACTCAAATATTCTGGATGCAAAAACAATAATTGCTTATGAACCAATTTGGGCTATTGGTACAAAAAAAACCCCTGAAACTGTAGAAATCAGTAGGGTAACTTCCTTTATAAAGGAATATATAGCTAACCATTTTGGTATAAAAATGTCTGAAAAATGTAGGATAATTTATGGTGGTTCGGTCAATAAAGATAATGCTGGTAAGATATTTTCTTCAACTGGGGTAGATGGAGGTTTGATAGGAGGCGCCTCTCTCAAAGCACAAGAGTTTCAAGAACTAATTAATATTTTGTTTAGAACAATACACAAATCAAGCTAGTTTATTGGAAACACAAAGCATCGATCTCGTCGCATTGTTAACCACAAAACAGTCCCTACTTTAGGCAAGAAAACAGCTGGGACGCTCGCCTTGAGATACGAACCATCAGAATCTATTAAAAACTCAATTAAACTTTCCCGGCCTGTAAATCTAGAACGCTCTACAATAGCCCGTGCGGCTACACCCTCATTTTTAGTTGGATTAGGACCCTTTCCATTTCGATCGAAATCTATCCGTAGATGTTGAGGTCGAATTATAATCTCGACTTCCGTTCCATCAGAAAGTCCTGGTGTTAAAAACCGTCCAAATGGCGTATTTGTAAGAGAACCCTCAGAAAATCCCTTTATCACATTTATTTCTGAGAAAAATGCTGCCGAAGCCTTATCTGAAGGTGAGTTATACATATTGTAAGGACTTCCTCTTTGAACAATCTTTCCATCCCTCATTAAGGCAATTTCATCTGCCATGCACATTGCTTCGTATGGATCGTGAGTAACTAATAATACTGCTGTGCCTTCTTCTCTTAACACCGACAGGGTTTCATCTCTTATTTCATCTCTTAGACGATCATCCAAACCCGAGAACGGCTCATCCATTAACATAATCTTTGGTTTTGGAGCTAAAGCCCTAATAAGTGCAACTCTTTGCTGTTCACCACCTGACAACTGATGAGGATATTTAAAAGAAAAGTCTTTAAGCCCTACTCTTTCTAGTAGTTCATTTATTCTGTTCTTCTTGTATTCACCCGTTTGCTTTAGACCGAATGCGACATTGTCATAAACGTTTAGGTGAGGAAACAAGGCAAAGTCTTGAAATATTAATCCGACAGACCTACTCTCCGGTGGAAAGTTTACTGTTTCGCTTGAAACAACAACACCATCTACCAAAACATCTCCTTTATCAGATTTTTCTACACCTGCAATTATTCTTAAAGTAGTGGATTTTCCACAACCAGAAGGGCCCAACAAACAAGTAACCTGACCTGGTGCTATAGTAAACGAAATACCATTAACCACATTAACTTTGGAAAATGATTTGTAGAGTTTACTTATCTCTAAACGTGGTACCAAGTCACTTAATCTCTGTTTTTGCAAAAAATTTTCTAAACAAGCCGATCGGTAGCAGGGGAAATCCAACTAAACAAGGACAATAATAGATTTATAGCTTTAAAATTTTTAAATTGTCGCGTTAACTGCGCCACCGTCCACCAAAATGTTTTGGCCAACTATATAACTAGCATGAATTGAACAAAGAAATGCACATACTGCACCGAACTCCTCAATTGTCCCTAACCTTTTAGCTGGTATGCCTAATTCCATATTTTTTTTGAGCTTTTCAACACTAACGCCTTGTTCAGCTGACGTAACATTTAGTAAGTTCTTGATACGGTCTGTTTGATGGCCTCCTGGCAGTAAATTATTGATTGTGACGCCCGAATGGGCAACCTGACGTGAAGTGCCGGCAACATAGCCTGTAAGTCCGGCACGTGCAGAATTAGATAATCCAAGAGTTGGAATGGGCGCTTTAACGGATTGGCTAGTAATATTTATAATTCGTCCCCACCCCTGTTGCATCATTTTAGGAAGAAACTGTTTCATAAGAGCAATAGGGGTTAACATATTCGCCTCCAAAGCCGCTAAGAAATCTAAATTATCCCAGTCATTCCAAGTCCCTGGTGGAGGCCCCCCAGAGTTGGTAATTAAGATATCAATATCGCCTGCTAATAACATTACACTTTTTCGGTCTTTTTCAGAAGTTATATCACCAACTGCTATTTGCACATCAACTTCATAAGACGCTTTAATCGACTTGGCAGAATCGAATAAATCTGCTTCCGATCTAGCATTCAAAATAATATCTACACCTGCTTCCGCTAAAGCAGTTGCACACCCAAGCCCTAAGCCCTTGCTGGAACCGCATACTAGAGCTCGTTTTCCTTTAATTCCTAAATCCATTATTTCCTCACACCGTTATTTATAGTTATGCTATCAACGATATTATAAAAATACTATCCCAAGATTTATGACTGACGGGTCCAAGTTGAAAAAATAAAGAACTTAACGGTAAAACTTCGATTCTCTTTTATGCATTGATTGCACAAAAAGATGTTCGTCTCTATAGCTATCAGAATGAATGAATTAAATATAAATAATATATACATCAATAATGAAATTACTCGTCGTAGAACTTTCGCTATAATAAGTCATCCAGATGCTGGAAAAACGACGTTAACTGAAAAGTTTTTATTATATGGTGGTGCTATTCAGCTTGCTGGCCAAGTAAGAGCTAAGGGTGATGCAAGAAGGACAAGATCTGATTTTATGAAGATGGAGCAAGATAGGGGAATTTCTGTTTCTGCTTCGGCTATGTCTTTTGATTTTGATTCATATAGATTTAACCTTGTTGATACTCCGGGGCATTCAGATTTTTCTGAGGATACATATCGAACATTGACAGCCGTAGACTCCGCAATAATGGTAATAGACGGGGCAAAAGGCGTAGAAAGTCAAACACAAAAATTATTTGAGGTTTGTCGACTGAGAGAGCTGCCTATCGTTACATTTTGCAATAAAATGGATAGAGAGAGTAGGGATATTTTTGAGATTATAGACGAAATCCAAGAAAGTCTGGCGATTGATGTTACACCCGTAAGTTGGCCAATTGGCTCTGGCAAAGACTTCATTGGATGTTATGACTTACTAAATAATAGCTTAAATCTAATGGATAGAAAAGATCGTAACATAGTTGGTTCCCACAAAAATATAGAAGGATCAGATGATAAAAAGCTCATGGAGCTTATCCCAGAGAATTTATATAAAAAGTTTAGAGAAGAATTAGAAATGGCTAGAGAGTTATTACCATCTTTCGATAAAAAAGCCTTTAAAGAGGGTACACAAACCCCAATATGGTTTGGTTCAGCAATTAACTCGTTTGGTGTTCAAGAACTTATGAATGGGATAGCAAAATATGCACCAAAACCCCAAATTCAGGAGACACAAACGAGAGAGATAAAACCTGAAGAGAAAAAGGTAACAGGCTTCGTTTTTAAAGTACAAGCTAACATGGACCCAAAACATCGAGATCGAGTAGCGTTTGTAAGAATATCTTCCGGACATTTCAAAAGAGGAATGAAATTAAAACATGTCAGATCTCAAAAGGTACTCACAATTTCAAATCCGGTTCTTTTTCTAGCGAATGATCGAGAGCTCGCAAATGAAGCATGGGCAGGAGATATCATCGGTATACCTAATCATGGACAACTCCGGATTGGAGATACTTTAACTGAAGGAGAAGTTCTTAGAGTTACTGGGATACCATCATTTGCTCCGGAATTACTGAAAGCTTGCAGGCCTGGTGATCCATTAAAGGCCAAACACCTTGAGAAAGCCTTAAAACAATTTTCTGAAGAAGGGGCCGCAAAAGTTTTCAAACCCAGTTTAGGGGCTGGCTATATTGTTGGTGTTGTAGGTGCTCTACAATTCGAAGTACTAGCTAGCAGAATTGAACTTGAATATGGTTTGCCCGTTAACTTTGAATCCTCTCAGTTCACCTCAGCACGGTGGATTTCAGGCCCTAAAAATACGATTTCGAAATTTATAGAAAGTAATAAAATCCATATTGCATATGATAATGATGGTGATTTAATCTATTTGACTCGTATTCAATGGGATATTGATAGAATAACTCGAGACTTCCCTGAAATAACATTAAACACAACAAAAGAGCTAATGAGTTAATTGCTTTTTGTGAGAATAATCAAAATTATTGACCAATCTTTTCTTATGCAGTATGTGGAACTCGTTGGAAGAGTTCGTCTTCAAACCGACGCATGGACGCGTTGTTTATTGCGTCCAAAAATTTATGTGATGTGAAACTCACATTTTTCGGAATTATATGCAGAAATTTTCAGAGCTAAAGCTCCATCAAAAAGTATTAAAAGCCGTAGAGGAAGCAGGTTATATTAATCCTACACCAATTCAGTTAGGAGCTATTCCAGTATCTTGTGAGGGCAGAGATGTGCTTGGAATTGCCCAAACTGGGACAGGTAAAACCGCAAGCTTCACACTACCGATGATAACTCTTCTAAATAGAGGGCGCGCTCGCGCAAGAATGCCACGCTCACTAGTATTAGCTCCAACCAGAGAGTTAGCCGCACAGGTCGCTGAAAATTTTGAGACCTACTCTAAATATACTAAACTCACAAAGGCGTTACTTATAGGCGGCGTCTCTTTTAAAGAACAAGACCTTCTTATAGATAAGGGGGTTGATGTATTAATTGCTACTCCAGGTCGTCTTATTGATCATTTTGAAAGAGGAAAGCTTCTACTAACAGGGGTACAAATAATGGTAGTAGATGAAGCTGACAGAATGCTTGATATGGGTTTCATTCCTGATATTGAACGAATATTCAAACTTACACCTTTTACCCGCCAAACATTATTCTTTTCAGCGACAATGGCGCCTGAAATTGAAAGAATCACAAATACATTTTTATCAAACCCAGTGCGGGTTGAAGTTTCACGCCAAGCAACCGCATCAGAAACTATTTCTCAAGAACTATATAAATCTCTAGAGCCTAAAAAAATTAATCAATCTAAAGCAAAGCGTGATCTTTTGAGGACCTTAATAGAGCAAGAAGGAAAAAAACTTACCAACGGAATAGTTTTTTGCAACAGAAAAACTGACGTCAACATAGTTCATAAATCTCTAAAAAAACATGGTTATAATGCAGAGTCGATACATGGAGATTTAAGTCAAATTCAAAGAACAAAAACACTAGATGGCTTTAGAGACGGTAGTATAAGACTTCTTATAGCGTCAGACGTTGCAGCTCGGGGACTAGATATACCTAGCGTTTCACATGTCTTTAACTATGATGTTCCTAATAACGCAGAAGATTATGTTCATAGGATAGGCAGGACTGGGAGAGCAGGTAGAAAAGGGAAAGCCATGACCATTTCTACACCAAAAGATAATAAGTTAATTGACGCAATTAATGACTTAATGGGTTCTAATATACCAATAGGAAATATTAGTGTTGTAGAAAAACCAAATCACTCATCCAAAATAGATAAAAGCCAAAGAGGAAAGAGTTCAAAGAATACTCCCAAACCTTCAATTAAAATTTCATCTAAAGACAAAAAGGTTGCGAGTATTAAAAATATACATCCAAAATCTCCAGAAATAAATAACACGCAAGATCTTGAGGATAAATTTGTTATGCCAAACTTTATAACTTTAAGCTTCCAAGAGCGTCAAAAATAAGGAGTTACCCTTATTTCAAGCTAGTCTTGAAATGATAGTTAATACTTCTGGTTTCTTTCCTATTTCTAGCGAACATACTTTCTTTACTAGACGCTTTACCCGCTCTTTGATTTTTTCATCATCGATAAAATGTGACTTACTCCAAAACTGTATCGAGCTAATAATATCATTTTCAATTACTTCACATAAATCATTTCCGGACGAGCTTTTCTCTGTAAGGCCAATAATTTCACACCACACCTCTTCTAGTAGTTCATCATTCTCATCAATTAGAATGTTTACTATTACATTCCCATTAATAGCCATTTTTATTCTATCTCGTATTACTCCATCGGAAGAGCCGAAGTAACTAGAACCATCTTGATAAATACGTCCTGTTTCCACATGACCGATTACCTTTGAGTTACAACCGCGTAGAGCAACCACCGTTCCGTTAGTGGCTAATATACTTTTAATATTTTGTTCAGCAGCTAACTTACAGTGCTCTCTCAACATCCTGTGCTCTCCATGCATCGGAATTATAACTTCCGGGCTTATCATTTGATGAAATTTCCTCAAGTCCGGTCTATTAGCATGTCCAGAGACATGATAATGCCCCATATTTTCGTCTACGACATCAACTCCAATTTGGCTCAAATTATTTATAATCTTACTAACGGCGACTTCATTTCCTGGTATTACTTTGGATGAAAAAAGGAATAAGTCATTCTCTTTCAACAAAAACCCTTTAAACTTTCCTTTACTTAATTGTGCAGACGCAGCTCGCCTTTCACCTTGAGAACCTGTCACTATCAATAGTAGATTTTCTCTGGGAATATCTAAAGCCTCCTCTGGAGACACAATAGCCGGGAAATCTGTTAAAACTCCCGTCTTAAAACCTGCAGATATCATTCGATTAAGTGCCGTACCTAATAATACTACTGACCTTCCAGAAGTGACCCCAATATTGGCTAATGTCCTTACCCTTGCTATATTAGATGCAAAAGTAGTCGCAATAACCATCCCACTACAATCACTTATTAATTTTTTTATAGGTTCAACTACAGATTCTTCTGATTTACCTGATTGAGCACTAAACACATTTGTAGAGTCGCATACTAAAGCTTTTACGTCACCTATATTTGACCAAATTTTTCTATCAAAGGGCTCTCCTATTCCCGGGTTGATATCCAATTTAAAATCTCCTGAATGCACTATTCTCCCTGCTGGACTATCAATAATTAAAGCGGACGCCTCCGGTATTGAGTGACTTACAGGAACAAAACTGACATCAAATTCTCCAACACTGACTTTGTTGGGTATAGATTCTATAATATTTATTCTATTTGGGTCTTGCCCATGCTCGTTCATTTTTAAAAGTGCAATATGGGCAGTAAATTTTCTAGCAAAAATTGGAGCATCCAAACTATTATAAAAGTGCCCCAAACCGCCTATGTGGTCTTCATGAGCGTGAGTAATGAATATACCATCTAATCTCTCTTTTCTTTCAACAATCCAGCTTATATCAGGGAAAATTAAGTTTACTCCCGGGGAGGTTTCCATATCAGGAAACGTTACTCCTAAATCCACTATTATAAAACGCTCTAACCCTGGCTCACCATACCCATAGACATACATATTCATGCCTACCTCTCCAGATCCCCCGAGAGGTAGGTAAATCAAATTTTCTTTAACCATTAATAATTCTCTCTATTGAACTCGTAGATTTTTATCAAACCATACATCGTCAAATTATCATCAAAAATATCAAAAATATTATCTCCCATTTGAAATAATGGAGCTAATCCACCCGTTCCAATAACTTGCATATCTTTTCCATATTCTTGTTGAATTTTTGAGGTTGTTTCTTTTACTAAGCCGATATAGCCCCAGAATATTCCTGACTCCATACACGCTACTGTATTTGTACCGATGACACGCTCCGGCTTCCTGACATCCACGTGAGGAAGTGCGGCGGCTGCTTGATGGAAAGCTTCTACACTAACATTCACCCCAGGAGATATTACACCACCAATATAGGCTCCATCATCAGCCACTACATCAAAAGTCGTAGCTGTTCCAAAATCAACAATAATTAAATTCCCACCATATCTACTAAAGCCCGCAACAGTGTTAACAAGTCTGTCCGGCCCTACATTCGTTCCAAGATCTACTCTTACTTCGATAGGCAAGTCACAATCCTCTTTACCTACCACCAACGGGCGCGTATTAAAATATCTGTCAGCCAACACTCTAAGATTAAAAACTACCCTTGGAACTGTAGCTGAAATAACAACTTCATCAATTGAAACATTAATTTTCTGCGCTTTCATAAGTGCAGATAACCAAACAAAATACTGATCTGCTGTACGCTTCCACTCTGTTGAAGTACGCCATGTCGCAATAAATTTTGAGCCATCCCATATCGAGAATACTGTATTAGAATTACCGCAATCAACAGCTAAAAGCATTGGGACTCTTCAAAATAAATATCTCCAGCATGAATAACACGTATACCATTCTTCAGCTTCAAAACTAAATTACCATTCTCATCAATAGTATCAAAAATACCTTTATGCTCCTCTGAAAAAGTGCGTGCTAAAATCATCTCTCCAACCCCATAAGCTCTGTCCAACCATACCCTTCGCACTCTTTGGAAACCAAATTTTTCCAGTTGAGTCTCCCAATAAGCGAAATTGGACGCCAAATAAACAAGAAAATCCTCTGGGCCTATTTTAAAACAAAAATCTTCTAAACTTATTGGCTCTACTATTTGTTTGTTGGATTCTGTTAGGGTTTTAGGGAGGCTTACTAAATTTACTCCAATACCAATTTTTAAAAATTTAGTTTCTTTTCGAGAGTTATTGCTCTCTAATAAAATCCCTGAAACTTTCTTAAAATCCATCAAAACATCATTGGGCCACTTAAGAGAAAAAAGTTCTGCTCGCTGAGTAATTTGGGTTAAAGTATCAAAAAGAGCCAATGCCGCAACAAATGACCGCAGCGCCAGGGAGGCCAGTGGTTCATTCAGTTTCATCGCCAAAGTTGCTGAGAAGTTTCCTTTTGGATTTTCCCAATATCGTCCCTTTCTACCATAAGCGTTTGTTTGATGTTTGGCTAATATCCAAGTTGGTTTGATAAATTCATTTTCCCTACGATTTGCTTCCATCATAGTGCTATCAACTTGATCTATAACCAGCTTATTAACACCCACGGGCCAATTAATTGACGAGAGCACGAGCCGCTATTTCAGTTAGTGTTTCAAGACCAAATAAATTGATAACTCCAAATAACATTGCTGCAGCACTTATTATCAGAACAGTCTGGTTTACGGTCGAAGATGACTGATCAAGTTCCCGATGGTTCTCTCCAAAATAGATATAAAACACTATCCTTAAGTAGTAAAATGCTCCGATTACAGACGCGATTACACCAGCAACCGCCAAGAAGACTAAACCAGAAGATATAGCAGACTTTAATACATAAAATTTTCCGAAAAACCCTAATAATGGCGGTATTCCTGCTAGACTAAACATTAATATTAAAAGAGCTAATGATCTTCCCGGATTAGTCTTTGAGTACATTTGCAAACTATCAATATCTGAGACCGGTTGACCATCTTTCTCCATTGATAAAATAAAAGCAAAAGTTCCAATATTCATTATTACATAAATTACCATGTAGATTAACATAGACTGCACGCCGTCAAAGCCACCGGACGCTAATCCCATCAAGGCAAAGCCCATATGGGAAATAGACGAATAAGCCATTAGGCGTTTTATATCTTTTTGGCCAATTGCAGCCACCGCTCCCAACAGCATCGATAATAGCGAGAATAAGATAAGAATTTGAGACCAATCATTCACAGCACCTCCGAATGCATCATGCACCACACGGGCAAATAACCCCATAGCCGCGACCTTTGGTGCAGTAGCTAATAGTGCTGTAACTGGCGTTGGGGCACCCTCATAAACATCGGGCGTCCACATATGGAAAGGTACAGCAGATACTTTAAAGGCCATACCGATGAGAATAAATACTAGGCCAAAGATAAATCCTAAAGAGTCGTCATCAACCGCCGCAACAGTAAAAATTTCTGTAAATACAGTCGATCCAGAATAACCGTAAATTAGAGAGGCGCCGTATAAAAGCATGCCTGAAGATAAAGCTCCCAATACAAAATATTTTAACCCAGCCTCTGTTGATTTAACATTATTACGTCCAAACGCTGCCAGGACATATAATGATAGAGATTGAAGCTCTAATCCCATATAAAGTAGCATAAGATCCCCAGCAGAAACCATTAGCATCATGCCTATTACTGAGAGTGATATAAGAATAGGGTATTCAAACTTGAAAAGGCCATTTCGTTTTAAAAACTCTTGAGACATTATTAAAACTACAGAAGCTGAAACCAAGATAACAACTTTTAAAAACCGAGAGTATGAATCATCAATAAATGCTCCTCCAAAAACTGTACGAGTTTCCACTCCTTGCAAACTGACGTAAATTGCTATTAAGGAAAAGATAGTCACAATGGTCCATAAAACAACAGATGAAACTTTATCCTTGCCACCATAGACCCCACCTAAAAGAGCAACCATTGCAAATATTGATAGAGTAATTTCAGGTAAAAGTATTTGAACTACTTCAGAAAACCCATGAAAATCTGACCAACCAAAATATTCGTTTTGTTCTACTATGTTCCCTGATTTAATATTCATCTCAAAACCTTAATACTTATCAGAACTTGAAATAGGTATTCTAGGTTCTGATATTGCGATCTCATAGTTTTCTATTAATGCACTAACAGTCGGACCTATTATATCCAATGCTAAAGATGGATAAATTCCAAGTAAAATAGTCATAATGATCAAAGGAGTGAAAATAATTTTCTCTCGTAAATTCATATCTTTTATAGTCTTAAGACCTTCTTTTACAAGATCTCCCATCACTACTCTGCGGTATAACCACAAGGCATATGCTGCAGACAATATTACCCCTGTTGTAGCAAAAAAAGCAATCCAGGTATTAACCTTAAACACCCCAATAATTGTTAAAAACTCTCCCACGAATCCTGAAGTTCCAGGCAAGCCAACATTTGCCATCGTAAACAACATGAATACTAGGGCGTACGCTGGCATTCGATTTACCAACCCCCCATACGCCGCTATTTCGCGGGTATGCATTCTGTCATAAATCACGCCAACACATAAAAATAACGCTCCCGATATAAACCCATGTGAAACCATTTGAAAAATAGCCCCATCAATTCCCTGCTGATTCAATGCGAATATTCCCATTGTAACAAAGCCCATGTGAGCAACGGAGGAATAGGCTATTAATTTTTTTATATCAGTTTGAACGAGTGCGACAAATGACGTATACACGATGGCAATTACACTGATCCAGAGCACAAAAGGACTTAAAAGTTCAGAAGCAACAGGGAACATTGGGATAGAAAAGCGTAGAAATCCATAACCTCCCATCTTCAAAAGTACCGCTGCAAGCACTACTGAACCGGCCGTAGGAGCTTGAACGTGTGCATCAGGAAGCCACGTATGAACCGGCCACATCGGCATTTTTACAGCGAAACTAGTAAAAAAAGCTACCCACATCAGAGTCTGCATACCACCGATAATACTATAACCGAGAATTTCAACAGGCCTTGAATTGAAATTATGCTGTAAAAGAGCGATAATATCTGTAGTTCCAGCGTCAATATACATAGCGATTATCGCGACTAACATTAGTACTGATCCTAATAGGGTATACAAAAAGAACTTAAATGAAGCATATATCCTATTAGCCCCCCCCCATATACCAATAATTAAAAACATGGGAATCAAACCAGCTTCGAAAAAAAGGTAAAATAGGATTAAATCTAAAGCACAAAAAACACCTAACATAAGAGTTTCAAGAACTAATAAGGCCACCATATAATCTTTAACTCTATGACTTACTCCCCAGCAGCTTGCTATTACTAGAGGCATCAAGAAAGTAGTCAACAAAACGAACAAAATTGAAACTCCATCAACACCCATCTTGTAACTTAACCCTAAAAGCCATCGCCTATCTTCAACAAACTGAAAATTGATATTGGTTTGGTCAAAGCCTGTATATAGAAATATAGACGTGAAAAATGTTGCAAAAGATGCAATCAGAGCTAACCATTTTGCATTTGTCTGAGCGGCCTCGTCATTACCTCTAAGAAAAGCCACTAAAATTATCGCCGCTATTAACGGCATAAAGGTCATAATTGTTAAAAGATTTTCCACTGTTAACTACCTATCCCAATTGCGAACCAGGTAATTAGAACTAAAACTCCTAAAATCATAACGAAAGCATAGTGAAAAATAAATCCGGATTGAACTTTACTAGCGATACGTGAGCAAAAAGGAATAATTGACAAAGCAATTCCATTTATTGTTCCATCTATTATGTTCCCATCACCACGAATCCAGAATATTTTTCCAAGTTTTTTGGAACTTCTAACAAAAATGAGTTCATAAACTTCATCAAAGTACCATTTATTGATTAAAAATTTATATATATATTTCTGTTGGTTCGCTAATCGTCTCGGCAAAGAAATATCCTTGATATAAAATAACCAAGCTGTGCCAAATCCAATTATCATCGCTAAGAAAGGCGAAACTTTTACCCATTTTGGTACATGATGAGCCTTTTCAATAACATGGTTCTCTGGTCCTATAAATATTGCACCCTCACCCAAGGAATTTATAATTTTTATTTTTGTTTCTTCTCCCATCTTTTCCTTATTACTTGGGTCACTAGTACTGTGATCCTCATCATTATTTGTTTTGACTTTTGCATTAGCGACAAGAAAAGAATTTTTCTGATAATTCTTATTACCACCTAATGTATTTATTTCAGTAGTTGGAATACCAAAAAACTTCTCAATTTCGTGATGGTCTCCAAAAAAAGGTTTAAAAAAGATCATTCCTGAAAAAACAGCACCCACTGCCAAAACTGCCAATGGCACTAACATTGTAGTCGGGGATTCATGTGCATGATCATGTTTTTTAATATCACCCCGGGGATCTCCATAGAAGGTTAAAAACATCAATCGCCAACTATAAAAACTAGTAAAGCATGCCGCGGTGATTAATATCCAAAATGAAAAGTTTGAACCTGCCCCATACGCACTCTCTATAATTGCGTCTTTCGAAAGAAATCCCGCAAAACCAAAATGTGTTAAAGGAATTCCAACGCCTGTTATTGCGAGTGTACCAATCATCATCGCCCAAAAAGTATATGGGATTTTCTTCCGCAAACCACCATAACTGCGCATATCTTGTTCATGGTGCATAGCATGAATCACCGAGCCTGCTCCTAGAAATAGCATTGCTTTGAAAAATGCATGCGTTAATAGATGAAACATTGCAACCGAGTAAGCTCCCAGGCCTGCAGCGACAAACATGTAACCTAACTGTGAACACGTGGAATACGCTATAACCCTTTTAATATCGTTTTGAACTAGCCCAACAGTTGCTGCAAAAAATGCAGTTGCTGCTCCTACTATTACAATAACGTTTGTTGCCGCGGGTGCAAACTCCATTAGGGGCGACATTCTACAAACAAGAAATACTCCGGCCGTAACCATAGTTGCCGCATGAATTAATGCTGACACAGGGGTGGGGCCTTCCATTGCATCCGGGAGCCATACATGTAAAAAAAGCTGCGCTGATTTCCCCATAGCTCCTAAGAACAATAGAATTGCTATCAAGTTTGCTGCATTCCAATCCCTCCACAGAAACCTAATTTCTATATTTGCTATTTCAGGGACCTCTTGAAAAATCTGAGTTAAATTAATACTACCTACCATAAAATAAAGTGCAAAAATTCCTAATAAAAAGCCAAAATCTCCAACTCGGTTTACAACAAAAGCTTTAATTGCAGCAGAATTTGCTGACGATTTTTTATAATAAAAACCGATGAGTAAGTACGATGCCACTCCGACACCTTCCCAACCAAAAAACATTTGAAGCAAGTTATTTGAAGATACGAGAGCTAACATTGTAAAAGTAAAAAATGATAGATAAGCAAAAAATCTTGGTATGTAACTCTCATTTTTGTTAAAATTTATATCATCTTTCATATATCCGAAACTATAGAGGTGAACCAGGCTAGAAACAGTTGTGATGACAATAAACATAATAGCTGTGAGCCTATCAAAACGGATAGCCCAATCTGTAGACAGTGATCCACTTTCTATCCAACGCAAAATACTAATGTTAACTGCGACACCATCAAAATTTAAAAATAAAATCCATGATAAAATAGCCGAGAAGAACAATAGACCAGTTGCCACCCAACATGCAGGATTTTCACCAATAAATTTCCACCCAAAACCACAAATAAGGGCTCCTATGAGAGGCGCAAATACGACTAGAGTTTCCATGCTAATTAACCCTTCATCATATTAGCGTCATCGACCAGAATAGAGCCACGGCTTCGATAGAAACAAACGAGTATGGCGAGCCCAATAGCGGCTTCAGCTGCAGCGACGGTCAAAACAAACAATGTGAATACCTGTCCCACCAAATCACCCATAAAGCTAGAAAACGCCACAAGATTTATATTTACAGCCATTAATATAATCTCAATAGCCATTAGTATGATTATTATATTCTTTCGATTAACAAAAATACCAAAGATACCAACTATAAATAAGATAGCAGAAAGAAATAAATAATGCTCAACTCCAATCATAATACTAGATACCCTTTCCTGACTCCACATCCTTGATTTCAAGCTGTTCCTTTGGATCGCGATAAATCTGTTTCAAAACATCTTGCCTCTTTACATCCGAGCGATGCCTAATGGTCAGTACTATTGCTCCAATCATTGCCACAAGGAGAATCAAACCTGCAATCTGAAAAAGATAGATATACTGACTGTAGATTATTTTACCGAGAGCTATCGTATTATGTGTATTCGAAGGGTCTGGCGTTAAAGCTGCACGAGCCTGTTCGGCAGTTTCAGCAGTTTGCCAAATACCAAATATTAATGAAAGCTCCATCAATAAAACAACGCATATTAATCCAGCAACTGGCATGTATCTCGCAAATTCGCTTTTCCATTTACTAAAATCGATATCTAACATCATTACAACGAATAGAAACAAGACTGCCACTGCACCAACATAAACAATTATTAAAAGCATAGCTACAAACTCAGCCCCAAGCAAAACAAATAACCCAGCAGAGGTTAAAAACATTAAAATTAACCATAGAACTGAGTGAACAGGGTTACGAGATACTACAACTAATAACGCGGAACTCACAACAATAGTTGCAAAAATATAGAAAGAGATGTCAGCTATTGGCATTAAATTTTTTGTTCCTTTTTTAAATATTTTGTATTCTTTGTTAAACTTTTAGTACAACTTCTCATTCTTACTATTTGGATTAAAACTATTTTATCCTATGAAATCTATCATCGATATGGTGCATCTAATTCAATGTTACGGGCTATCTCGGCCTCCCACCTATCGCCATTAGAAAGTAATTTTTCTTTATCATAAAAAAGTTCTTCGCGAGTCTCGGTTGCAAATTCGAAGTTGGGGCCCTCAACTATCGCATCCACTGGACAAGCTTCCTGACAAAAACCGCAATAGATGCATTTTGTCATATCGATATCATAACGGGTTGTCCTTCTAGAACCATCGTCTCGAGGTTCCGCATCTATTGTAATAGCTTGGGCTGGGCATACAGCTTCGCATAGCTTACATGCTATACATCTCTCTTCACCATTTGGATATCTTCTAAGAGCATGTTCGCCTCTAAAACGTGGTGACAGTGGCCCTTTCTCGTGTGGATAATTTAGAGTAGCTTTTGGTGAGAAAAAATACCTAATCCCTAGACTAAAGCCTTTAATAAAATCAAACAAAAGAAAATATTTAATTCTACGTGATAAACTTACCGACATCTTAAACTCCCACCGCCCATCTTGCATAAAATCCACCCAGTACACCAAATTGTGCAAAGAATGCTACGAGAATTACCCACGCTAATGAAATTGGTAAAAATACTTTCCAACCCAACCTCATAAGTTGGTCATAACGATATCTTGGCACTACGGCCTTTACCATTGAAAACATAAAAAAGAAAAAAGCCATTTTCAAAATCATCCAATGAGGACCATCAGGAAGAAAAGGGAAAGGCGATAACCAACCTCCAAAAAATAAAAGCGAAATCAACGCACACATCAAAAAGATCGCTATATACTCTCCAGCCATAAAAAGTAAAAATGGGGTGGAAGAATATTCTACTTGATACCCAGCGACTAATTCTGACTCAGCCTCTGGAAGATCGAAGGGCGGTCTATTCGTTTCAGCAAGTGCTGATACAAAAAACAAAACGACCATAGGTAAATGCGGAAGCCAATACCAATTAAAGAAACCGAGAGTACCTTTTTGAGCCAAAACTATATCTGAAAAATTTAACGACCCAGTCGAGATTACAATTCCGACAATAATTAATCCAATAGATACCTCATAAGAAATCATTTGAGCTGCAGATCTTAGCGCTCCTAAAAATGGGTATTTAGAATTTGAAGCCCAACCGCCCATGATAACACCGTAAACTTCTAGAGATCCAATAGCGAAAACATATAATATAGCAACATTAATATCTGCTAAAACCCAACCAGAGTTGAATGGGATGACCGCCCACAGCATCATTGCGAGAACAAAACTCAATAATGGAGCCAAAATGAAAACGGTTTTATCAGCTCCAGCGGGAATAACGATCTCTTTAAGTACATATTTTAAAGCGTCCGCAACCGATTGTAATAATCCCCAAACACCAACAACATTTGGGCCACGTCTCATTTGCACAGCTGCCCAAATTTTTCTATCGCCATAGACTAAAAAAAGTAGTGAAATCATTACGAATCCGATAATACCTAAGCATTGAACTATTATTAGAAGAAATATACCCGGCGTTGTTGTTAGAAAATCGCTCATAACATCAAACCATAGATTTTTTTATCAAATTTTTTCATTAACTATTCTGCCGCAATTTCTAATTTTTTTTCTGTTTTATTCAAATTACTTAATTCTGACATAACAAGACTTGCTCGTGCTATTGGATTCGTCTTGTAAAAATCAATATACCGACTATTAATTTTTCTATCCTTAATTTTTTGATCTTTAAAACCTAAAATACTATTTGTTGGTACAGTGTCTATTTCTCGTAAAAAAGGTATTTCCTCGAATAATTTTGATCTAAGCGATTCGATGCTGTCAAAGGGTAAGGGTTTTTCTAAAGCGCCTGATAGTGCACGCATAATAGCCCAATTCTCTTTCGCTTCTCCTGGAGGGAAGCTTGCTCTCACTGCCATCTGTGGACGGCCTTCGGTATTTACAAAAATTCCAGATTCTTCCGTATATGCCGCTGACGGAAAGATTATATCTGCTCTATGAGCACCTCTATCTCCATGCGAACCTTGGTAAATAACAAAAGGCCCTTCCTTTATATCTATTTCATCAACCCCTATATTCAAAATAACTTCAGAAGTTTCCAGTAATGAAACAATTCCTTTTTCGCTCGCACAGCCAACATCTAAAGCTCCGACTCTCCCAGCAGCTGAATGCAAAACTAACATACGTTTTGAAACAGACATGCAATGATTCAAAACAGCTTCGGAATCTCCATCTTGAAGCGCCCCGATCCCAACAATAACTATCGCATTTTCATCACAAGAAATATTTGTTATTGAAGACCGCTTATTTCCTAAGTGTTCGTAATCAAAAGTCATTTCAATTTTTGGCCCTACTACACTTACCTTGCAACCGCCCAACCAAGCTTTTCGAATTCGAGCGTTTAAAACTGGGGATTCATTAATTGGGTCAGCTCCAATAATTATAATTTCTTTTGCAGTGTCTAATTCTTCAATAGAAACAGTGCCTGCATAAGCAGCTCTATTGTGCAACGGAAAATCTATTCCATCTACACGACATTCTGTTATACCATTTAAGCTATCGATTAATTTTCTTAAGGAGTAAGCAGACTCTACAGAAGTAAGATCACCGACTATTCCACCTATCTTTTTATCTTCTATGTTAATTACAGCAAAGTCTATTGCTTCGGCCCAAGTTGCTCTTTTTAACTTCCCATTTTCTCTGATATAGGGCACATCCAACCTCTGCAGACGCAAGCCGTCCCACACAAATCGAGTTTTATCCGAAATCCATTCCTCATTAATACCATCATGATTACGAGGGAGAATTCTCATCACCTCTCTCCCCTTTGTGTCAACACGTATGTTCGCGCACAAAGAGTCCATGACGTCAATAGTCTCTGTTTTATTCAATTCCCAAGGACGAGCCGTGAAAGCATAGGGTTTTGAAACCAGAGCTCCTACAGGGCATAAATCAATGATATTTCCTTGCATGTTACTCTTTAATGTTTGTCCCAAATAAGACGTAATTTCAGAATCCTCACCTCGTCCAGTTTGCCCCATCTGAGATACTCCTGCAACTTCAGTAGTAAACCTTACACAGCGGGTGCAAGAAATACATCTAGTCATATGGGTTTCGACAAGTGGTCCTAAATCCAAATCTATATTGGCTCGTTTAGGCTCTCTGTAACGCGAGAAATCAACACCGTATGCCATAGCCTGATCTTGTAAATCACACTCACCACCTTGATCACATATTGGGCAATCTAAAGGATGGTTTATCAATAAAAATTCCATGACACCCTCTCGAGCTTTCTTGACCATGGTGGAGTTTGTTTTCACAACCGGTGGCTTCCCATCTGGGCCAGGTCTTAAATCCTTCACTTGCATTGCGCAGCTCGCAGATGGTTTGGGAGGTCCGCCAACCACTTCGACCAAACACATCCTACAGTTTCCTGCTATTGAAAGTCTTTCATGATAACAAAATCTAGGAATTTCAATACCGATTTCTTCACATGCCTGAATAAGGGTCATCGCTGGATCAACTTCTACTTCGATATCATCTATTATAATTTTTCTAAGGTCTGTCATATCTGGATTATCTCACTTCACATTTTCCAAAAAAGCTTAAATCTTTCGAAGTCCGTTCTATTCTCCAGTCTCCAGTATTTTTATCAATTGACCATACTACGTTAGAGTTTCCATATTTAATGAGACAATATTTCGTTGCTTCAAATCTCACAGACTCTTTGACGTCGCTCAGTTTTTGTTGTTTATTTTTTACCTTTATTATAAAACTATCTGAGTTTTTATCAACTTTTAGAGTAGCCTTATACGGTAATTTTTCGATTGGTTTTGTCTTGAACATTTTTTGATAAGTATCAATTGACCCACAACCAGATATTAAAACAAAACCTAAAATATAGCATAATATGTTCTTACTCATAAACAATATTTCATTCCGCCGCTAAAATAGAAACTGATCTACTTCTTTTTGACTTTATTCGTTCTTCTATTTCTCCTCTAAAATGTCTAATCAATCCTTGTATGGGCCAGGCAGCTGCATCTCCCAAAGCACAAATAGTATGGCCCTCCACTTGTTTGGTTACATCAAGTAACATGTCAACTTCCTGAGGATCTGCGTCCCCCGACACTAGACGTTCCATGACACGCATCATCCAACCAGTCCCCTCTCTGCATGGTGTGCACTGTCCACAAGACTCGTGTTTGTAAAACTTAGATAATCGCCAAATTGCCTTTATTATATCCGTACTATTATCCATTACAATTACTGCAGCCGTTCCAAGTCCAGATTTATGATCTCTTAACCAATCAAAATCCATAATTGCTTCTTTATGCATCAGTTCTCCTGGCAAACATGGAACAGATGAGCCTCCAGGTATCACTGCTTTAAGGTTTTTCCATCCACCTCTAATTCCCCCACAATGTTTATCGATTAACTCTTCAAAAGTTATTGACATTTCCTCTTCCACTACACACGGGGAGTTTACGTGGCCAGAAATAGCAAAAAGCTTTGTACCGTGGTTGTTTTCTCTACCGAAACTTTTGAACCATTCCGCTCCCCTACGCAGTATTGTCGGTACCACAGCAATTGACTCGACATTATTAACCGTAGTAGGGCAGCCGTACAAACCTGCACCAGCGGGAAATGGTGGTTTCATCCTTGGCATCCCCTTTCGCCCTTCTAAACTCTCCAAAAGAGCCGTTTCTTCACCACAAATATACGCACCTGCTCCGTGATGTAAAAATAAATCAAAATCAAAACCAGATTTTGCAGCATTTTTACCTAAGAGTTTTTCTTCATAACATTCATCTATTGCAGCCTGTAAGATCTCTCGCTCCCTAACATATTCACCTCTAATATAAATGTAGCAAGTGTTAGCATTCATCGCAAAAGACGCTATCAAACATCCTTCAATCAAAGTATGAGGATCATGACGAAGTATTTCTCTGTCCTTACAAGTTCCAGGCTCTGATTCGTCTGCGTTAACAACCAAATACGAGGGCCTACCGTCACTTTCTTTTGGCATAAACGACCATTTCAAGCCTGTGGGAAAACCTGCGCCACCGCGACCCCTT
This sequence comes from Paracoccaceae bacterium, assembly GCA_049602715.1. Classification (GTDB taxonomy): domain Bacteria; phylum Pseudomonadota; class Alphaproteobacteria; order Rhodobacterales; family Rhodobacteraceae. Next base: position 29,805 of record JBMYRX010000011.1, read on the forward strand.
AAACCAGACTCTTTCATCGTGCTTATAATGTTCTCTCTACCTTGCTTTATTAGGTTTTTTGTATCATCCCAGTGCCCACGAAGAATTGCACCTTTTAATGAACGATCGTGCATCCCGTAAATATTGGTAAAAATTCTATCCTGATCTAAAAGCATTGATTAATTTTTCCTATCTTGCTTGCTCATTCTCCAAACACGAAAAACGACCAGCATGACCCATAAAAAACCCAGAAAAGCAAAGCTATCAAAAACAAACGCTAATTTAAAGTTCCAGCTAAAATAGTGACCCAGCCATTGAGCAGTTAACCAAACAGCCGTAACCAACAAAAGTACTATAGAAACAATTTTCAAAGGGTTAGAAATGTCCCCGTAAATGAAATTTATAAATTTATCAGCCATTCTTATTTCTTTGACACCTTTTTGTTAACATTTTTTGGATTAATTCTCTTTATCGTATCTCGTAAATTTTTTGCTAATTGAACAGATGCATTGAATTGATTCTTTCCACTTTCATATTCAGTCAAACTGGTTAAACCTTTCAAAGGTTCGGAGGAGTATCGACCTATCTGAGATCCTGGGTTAGGGACCTTTCCTAAGGCTAATAACTCTAATATATTCTTAAAATTCTTTGGATTCAAATCCTCGTAATAATCTTTACCAATCTGTACCATTGGTGCGTTTGAACAAGCCCCAAGGCACTCGACTTCTTCCCAACTAAACTTTCCATCCTTACTAAGAGTATTTTGATCTGGCGATATCATCTTTTTACAGATTTTTATCAAATCTTCAGCACCGCAAATCATACAAGATGTGGTGCCACAAACTTGTATATGGGCGACAGATCCAACAGGTCCCAAGTGAAACATAAAATAAAACGTTGCCACTTCAAGTACCCGAATATAGTCCATTTCTAAAAAATCAGCCACATACTCTATAGCTGGCCGCGATAGCCAACCTTCTTGCTCTTGCGCTCGCCACAGGAGAGGAATGACAGCAGAAGCCGACCTACCCTCCGGAAATTTTTTTAATTGCTCCTTTGCCCACGCCTCATTTTTTTTTGAAAAAACAAAAGCTTCAGGTTGAATTGCATTAAGACGTCTAAGCATTATCTATCTATCTCACCAAAAACTACGTCCATGGTACCAATTATGGCTGAAACATCAGCAAGTTGATGTCCCTTGCACATATGATCAATGGCTTGCAAATGTAAAAAACCTGGCGCCCTCAATTTAGCTCGATACGGCTTATTTGTCCCATCCGCGACCAAATACACACCGAACTCTCCTTTAGGGGCCTCAACGGCGGCGTAAACTTCACCATCTGGAACATGAAACCCTTCAGTATAGAGCTTGAAATGATGAATTAAGGCTTCCATGGAGGTCTTCATTTCCGCTCGATCAGGAGGTGCTATTTTTCCTCTCGACATTATTTCTCCATTTTCTGCCTTAATTTTATCTATCGCTTGTTCGATAATAGATAGCGACTGTCTCATTTCCTCCATTCGAACTAGATATCTGTCATAACAATCACCACTCTTACCAACGGGGACTTTAAACTCAAAATCATTATAACATTCGTAAGGTTGTGACTTTCTTAAATCCCATGAGAGGCCCGAGCCCCGAACCATTACGCCCGAAAAGCCAAAATCTAAAATATCTTTTTCAGAAATAATTCCAATATCTACATTTCTCTGCTTAAATATTCTATTATCAGTCAGTAATTGATCAATATCATCGAGTACCTTAGGAAAAGTTTTACACCAACTGGCTATATCGTCTAGCAACTGAATCGGAAGATCTCGATGGACCCCTCCTGGACGAAAATAAGCTGCATGTAACCTTGCCCCACAAGCCCTTTCATAAAAAACCATTAACTTCTCGCGCTCCTCGAAACCCCATAAAGGCGGGGTCAATGCGCCTACATCCATCGCTTGCGTAGTTATATTTAATAGATGATTCAAAATTCTACCGATTTCACTATAAAGTACTCGAATTAAGGATGCTTTATATGGAACTGTTGTTTTAGTAAGTTTTTCGATTGCAAGACACCAAGCATGTTCTTGGTTCATTGGGGAAACGTAGTCCAGCCTATCAAAATATGGTAAATTTTGTAGATAAGTCCGACTTTCCATTAATTTTTCGGTACCTCTATGGAGTAACCCTATATGCGGATCACACCGTTCAACAATCTCTCCATCTAGCTCTAAAACTAAACGTAAAACGCCATGCGCAGCAGGGTGCTGTGGTCCAAAATTTATATTAAAATTTCGAATTTTATGTTCATTGAGTAGCTTACTTTCAGTTTTTAAATCGTTCATGAATTATCCCTCAGACTCTTTATTAGCCTGGTTTTCAGGCAAAATATATTCTGCACCTTCCCAAGGAGACATAAAGTCAAACTGCCGATATTCTTGCACTAACTCTACTGGCTCATAAACTACCCTTTTCTTCTCTTCATCGTATCTCAGTTCCACATAACCTGTTGTAGGAAAGTCTTTTCTGAGCGGATGCCCCTTAAAGCCATAATCAGTTAAAATTCTTCTGAGATCCGGATGTCCAGAAAAAAGTATACCAAACATATCAAATATCTCTCTTTCGAACCAATTAGAAGCAGGAAAAATATCTATAATAGAAGGGATAATATCGGCTTCATTGACTTCCACCTTTACTCTTATTCTTTGGTTTTGATACATTGATAAATAGTGATAGACTAATTCGAACCTATTATCTCTATTTGGATAGTCCACTGCGGTGATGTCAACCAAAGTTGAAAAACTACAATGCTGATCAGTTTTTATAAATTCCATAAAAGTAATTAATGAAGATAATGTTATTAAGACACTCAGCTCACCATTTACCAGTTTTGAGGAAACAACACACTCTGGGAGCTTCGTTTCAATATAAGATTTTAATTTAATTAAATCTTTAGAACCCATGACTCTATGTCTACCTTACAATTGTTCCTGTACGTCTTATTTTACGTTGAAGTTGAAGGATTCCATAGAGTAGTGCCTCTGCCGTCGGTGGGCAACCTGGTACATACAAGTCTACTGGAACGATGCGATCACAACCTCTCACTACTGAATAACTGTAGTGATAATATCCTCCTCCGTTCGCACATGAACCCATCGAGATAACATATCTTGGTTCAGGCATTTGATCATATACTTTTCTCAGCGCAGGAGCCATCTTATTTGTCAAAGTCCCAGCCACTATCATCAGATCGGACTGCCGAGGGCTCGCCCTTGGCGCAGTTCCAAACCTTTCTAAATCATAACGCGGCATTGATGTATGCATCATCTCAACCGCACAGCACGCTAAACCAAAAGTCATCCAATGAAGAGAGCCTGTTCGCGCCCAGTTTATTACACTCTCCGTGGAAGTTAGAATAAACCCCTTATCCTGTAACTCATGATTAAACTCTCGAGCAGCAACATCTTTATCCACACTTGCAGTATTTGCTCCAATATTTACTGCCATTCCAGAGCACCCTTTTTCCATTCATATGCGAAACCAACCGTAAGCACTAATAAGAATATCATCATAGACCAAAACCCTAACAGCCCAACATCCCTAAATGCCACAGCCCATGGAAATAAAAACGCTATCTCTAAATCAAATATTATAAAAAGGATTGATACCAAGTAAAATCTAACATCAAATTTCATTCGGGCATCATCAAATGCTGCAAAACCGCACTCATAGGCTGAAACTTTCTCTGTATCAGGTCTTCTTACAGCTAACACGAATGCCGCCAAAATCAACAATACACCAAGGCCAATTGCCATGCCTAACAAAACCATTATGGGTAAGTAGTTCCGCAAAAGTTCGTCCACAACTCTCCTCCCTTAATCGGTACTAATCAAGTATAATAATCTTTGCAGCCAGAGGCTGTTTACGACTACCCCTCTCACTCGTCAATATCGGTAATTAGTATAAGGCTATTTTTTTGTTGAAAAGTTAAACTTAATGGTACTTTTATCAAAAATTAAGAAAAATATTTAATACTAATACTAGTCGGGAGAAATTTTCTTGTTGAGAAAAGATATGATTCCCTTTTTTGCTTCGTCACTTTCCCAACGCTTAACCAGCATTGCAACGGCTTGATCCAATTCACTATCACTCGGAGTACCAACAATATTAATAGCTAATCTTTTTGCTTCTGCTACAGCTTCGGGTGCACAATTTAGATATGCGTTTATTTCGCGTTCTAATAAACTATCTTCTGAATCAACTAAATTTATCCAATTCACAATATTTAAATCCTTAGCTTCATCCACTTTAAAGATTCGACTAGACATAAAAACCGTTCTAGCCTTTGCGCCAGTCATCTTTCGAAGAACGTAAGGCCCAATCGTCGCCGGGATTAGTCCGAGCTTAGTTTCAGTAAATCCGAAGAGTGTTTCTTTTGAAGCGATTACTGTGTCACACACACATGCCAACCCTATACCTCCTCCAAAAACATTACCATGAAGCAGCCCAATTAGTGGTTTACTAAGAGTATTGAGTTTATTTAACATATTAGACAACTGTCTTGCCTGAGCATATCGCTGGCTAGGCGTCGCATCAATTTGAGCTTTCATCCAATTTAAATCTGCACCAGCACAAAAGGATGGTCCAACTCCGCTCAAAATAACCACTCTTAACTCTTTATTGTTATTAATTATATCAGTCAAAATTGCTAATTCATTAATCATCAAAGATGAAATTGCGTTATGTTTATTAGGCCGGTTCAATTCAATGTAGCCAACACCACGCTCATCTATTTTAAAATTAAGAGTTTTATACATTTCTAATTTCTTTCGCTAATTTGCTTGCCTTATTAATAATTTCTTTATTAAGGTCCGCTTTAAAACCCCTACTATCAACGTAATTTAAGACCGCCTCAGTTGCTACATTTCCAGGCGCTCCAGGCGCAAAGGGACATCCACCCAGACCACCAACCGCTGAATCGAAAACCCTTATCCCTCTTTCAAGTGAAACCCCTATGTTATCAAGCGCATTACCACACGTGTCATGAAAATGGCCAGCAAGCTCCGTTCCAGGCACCTCGTCAAGTACAGAATCAAACATCCTATCCACTTGATTTGAGGAAGCTCGTCCTAACGTATCACCTAAAGAAATTTCGTAGCATCCTAATTTTTTGAGCCTAGCAACGACACGAGCTACATTACTCGGAGGGACTAATCCGTCAAAAGGACAATCGGTGATGCAAGATACGTAACCTCTAATGCGCATACCATCCGACTTTGCCTCGTCCAAAAACTCAGAAATACGATCTAAGCTCTCCTCTATACTCGAATTAATATTAGCTTCTGAAAAACCCTCTGAAGCGCTACAAAATACTGCGATTTCACTCGGAAAAAATTCTTTTGCTTCTAAATAACCTCTCCTATTTGGTACCAAAACTGAATATGATATGGCTGTATTTCTTTTAATTTTAGAAAGTACTAAACCACTATCTGCCATTTGAGGAACCAAACGAGGGTTAACAAAACTCCCTACTTCAATCCTTTTGAAACCCGCGGTTGATAAAAGATCAATTAATTTAACTTTTGTTGGAACATCTATTTTCTGAATTTCATTTTGGAGACCATCTCTAGGACCCACTTCAACGATCTCTACTGACTGTGTCATGTTAAAATAACGCTAAAAAATATCATATGCTTAGTTCCTAAATGCATTCAGTTTCTAGGTCTAAGGACAATAATAAATCTCCAGCGTTCACTCGTTGATCTGGAGAAATTATAATATTTTTGACTAATCCATCCGCTTGAGCGCATATAGCGTGCTCCATCTTCATGGACTCTAGAATTATTAATCTATCCCCCACCTTAACGAAGTCACCTTTTTTAACCTGTATAACAGAAATTTTTCCCGGCATGGGAGCAGTAATAATGTCATCAGTATTTTTATCTTTCTCTGCAGGACTCAAAGCATCATTTATATGGAAATTATACTTTGAGTCCGAAACAACACAAAAATTATTGCCACTTTGAAAATATTTAAAAAATATTTTGTTGCTATCTATTTGCCATTCACTTTTCGAAAAAATCACCTCATGTTGAAAATTATCAGCTTTTACTAGAAATCTAGATCCTCCTAAAAACTCTACTATTGTGGAAAAAGATTCTGCATTACTAAAGAATTCTACTTCCCTTGAAGAGTTTTTCCATAAAGAAAAACCCGTCATTTGATTTATATTTTCTTCATTATTAAACCCTAATATACCCAACGAGGCTAATGCTAAAATACGCGTGGGTGGCGTTTGAGTAACGATCAGGTCATCAATCTTTTTATCAATAGTATTGGTATAGATATCCTCATTAATAAAATCTGGGATAGAGATTAAACGTTCTAAAAACTCTAAATTATTTTTTAACCCCATGATATGTGTATTGGATAGAGCATGTTTTAAGCTATCAATAGCCAGCTCTCTACTATTTTCATGAACAGTAATCTTTGCAATCATAGGGTCATAATACGTACTAATCATATCCCCCTCTGAAACACCTGTATCAATTCTAATATTTTCTGGAAAAACTAACTTTTCAATCAATCCAGATGCAGGTAAAAAGCCGGCCAGGATATCCTCTGCATAAATTCTCGCTTCAATAGCATGACCAGAAGGTTTTAAATCTTCCTTTTGAAGAGGTAATTTTTCACCTGATGACACTCGTAATTGCCACTCAACCAAGTCTATGCCAAGAATCTCTTCTGTAACAGGGTGTTCAACTTGCAATCTTGTATTCATCTCTAGAAAATAAAATTTATTATCTAATGAGTCGAAGATGAATTCGACGGTTCCTGCTCCTTTATAAGAAACCGCCTCAGCAGCTCTTACCGCAGCCTCACAAAGGTTTGAACGCTCCTGTTCAGAAATACCAAATGCAGGAGCCTCTTCAATTATTTTTTGATGCCTACGTTGAAGACTACAATCTCGCTCATAAAGTGATATCACATTTTGACCATCACCAAAAATTTGAACCTCTATGTGTCTCGATTTTTCAATATATTTTTCAATAATTACACTATCGTTTCCAAAGGATTTTAGCGCCTCCGACTTCGCCTCTTTCATAAGGTCAAAAAAGTGATCTTCAGATTGGACTATCCGCATACCTCGACCACCACCGCCGGCAATTGCTTTGATCAGAACCGGGTAACCAATCTTTTTTGCTATTTTATCTAACTCTATTTGACATTTCCCATGATATCCTGGGACGGTGGGAACTCCTACTTTTTCCATCAATGCCTTGGCTTTATCTTTGTGGCCCATGATTTTGATAGCCTCTGGGGAAGGCCCGATGAATACCATACCACCGTCCTCGACAAGTTTTGCAAATTCTGGATTTTCTGACAAAAAGCCGTAACCAGGATGTATAGCATCAGCCCCTACATTTCTTCCAATTTTGATTAACTCTGGTCCAGATAAATAATTTTGGGTGGGATCAGAGCCGGGTATAAGAAAATTCTCGTCTGCCAATGAAACATGTCGAGCATTTCTGTCGACAGCGGAATAAACAGAAACTGTTTTTATATTTAATCGTTTGCAGGTTTCAATTATTCTACAAGCGATCTCACCTCTGTTCGCAATCAAAACTTTGTTAAACATAAATATAAAACCCTGACAATAAATTAGAAACTGATATTTTACTTATTTCAAACAAACAATCTTGTAACAATATTATTACCATCCTTATAAAACTTACATCCTTAATATTCCAAATCGTGTTTCGTCTATCCGAGCATTTAGAGCAATTGATAGACTTAAACTCAACACTTCTCGAGTTTTGCGAGGATCAATTATACCATCGTCCCAAAGCCTTGCAGAGGCATACAAAGGTTGAGACTGCTCAGCAAACATATTTAAAATTGGTTTTTTAAAATTTTGTTCGCTCTCAGAAGACCATTCTTGTCCTGACCTCTGGATAGAGTCTTTTTTCACTTTTGCCAATACGCTTGCCGCTTGTTCTCCGCCCATCACGGATATTCGTGAGTTAGGCCAAGTCCACAAAAATCTTGGCTGATATGCCCTTCCAGCCATCCCATAATTACCGGCACCAAAAGATCCACCAACTATTAACGTAATTTTTGGGACAGCGGTATTTGCCACTGCCGCAACCAGTTTTGCCCCATGCTTAGCTATCCCCTCATTTTCATATTTTTTTCCAACCATAAATCCTGTAATATTTTGAATAAATATTAAAGGAATCTTCCGGCTAGAACAGATTTCAATAAAATGAGTACCCTTAAGGGCAGCTTCAGAAAATAAAACACCATTATTTGCAATAATACCAACTGGACATCCATTTAAATGTGCGAACCCAGTAACCAAAGTCTCTCCAAAATTAGCCTTAAACTCATCCAGCCGAGATCCGTCAACAATTCGGGCTATTACCTCTCTAATATCATAAGGTGTTCTTAAATCATTTGGAATTATACCCAATAAATCGTCTGGATCAAAACACGGTTCTTCTGGAATTTCCCAATTTACTGATGCCAATTTTACTTTATTAAAAGAACCTACTGATCTGCGGGCCATTGCCAAAGCTTGCATATCATCTTCAGCTAGATAATCAGCAACCCCGGATAACTTAGTATGTACTTCCGCACCCCCAAGATCCTCAGCTGTCACCTTTTCACCAGTAGCTGCTTCGACAAGTGGAGGACCAGCTAAAAATATTGTCCCTTGATTTTTGACAATTATGGTGATGTCAGACATTGCCGGCACATAAGCTCCACCAGCAGTACACGAGCCCATTACGACAGCTATCTGCGGAATAGATTTTGCACTCATTCGAGCTTGATTGTAAAAAATTCGTCCAAAATGCTCCCTGTCTGGAAATACTTCATCTTGATTAGGTAGATTAGCTCCGCCACTATCTACCAAGTAAATACAAGGCAGATTACATTCCTCTGCTATTTCTTGAGCTCTCAAATGTTTTTTTACGGTCATCGGATAATAAGTTCCACCTTTTACCGTTGCATCATTGCAAATCACCATTACATCTTGGCTGTGGATTTGACCTATACCGGTTATGATACCTGCGCCCGGCGACTCATTGTTGTACATATTATATGCGGCTGTTGCACCAATTTCTAAGAATGGTGAACCGGCATCCAAGAGATTTGATATCCTGGACCTGGGTAACATTTTTCCTCTTGAAATGTGCTTTTGTTTAGCATTCTTAGATCCGCCCAAAGCAACTGATTGTGCTATTTCTTTGCATAAATTTAAAGAGCTAAGATTCTCCTCTTGATTTGTTTTAAACGTCTCAGAATCAATGGATATTGAACTTTTTAACTTCATTTTTTGCCTCACCAATAAAACTTATATCTACTAGTTCATTTTTTCTACTAATTCACGACCTATCAACATTCTTCTTATCTCAGAGGTGCCTGCTCCGATCTCCATTAGCTTTGCATCTCTGAAAAGTCGTGCAACAGGGGACTCTGCTAAGAACCCAGCACCACCCATTGCCTGAACTGCCTGATGCGCCTGTTTCATAGCTTCCTCCGATGAATAAAGTACACAAGCGGCAGCATCTTGACGAGTTACCTCCCCTCTATCACAAGCTTTTGCCACCTCATAAACATAAGCTCGAGCAGAATTCATCGCAGTATACATGTCCGCAATTTTACCTTGCATTAATTGAAATTCACCGATTGATTTTCCAAATTGTTTTCTCTCATGAATATAAGGAACAACAATATCCATTGCTGCAGCCATAATTCCAATGGGTCCTGCTGCAAGAACAACTCTTTCATAATCCAATCCACTCATTAATATAGCTGCTCCTTTTCCTTCTTCTCCTAAAATATTTTCTTCAGGGACTGGACAATTTTTAAAAATAAGTTCACAGGTATTTGATCCCCTCATACCTAATTTATCCAATTTTTTCCCAGTAGAAAAACCAGCCATACTTTTTTCTATAATAAATGCTGTTATACCTTTCGAACCTGCAGATAAATCTGTCTTAGCATAAACAATTAAAGTATCTGCGTCTGGACCATTTGTAATCCACATTTTTGAACCGTTGAGCAAATATGTTTTATTGCCTTGTTTTTCTGCATGTAATGTCATTGAAACAACGTCAGAA